>JBIKUE010000078.1:0-23848 GCA_044347755.1 Saprospiraceae bacterium | reverse complement strand
AACTCGACAATTATGAAACATCACTTTCTTTTCAGCCTCCTATTTCTTGGAACCATCGGGGTTTACCCGTTATGTGCTCAGTCGCCTACTCAGCTAACTGTTGAATATCAGGATACGAATATCATAATCGGCCTTGATGATCTGAGTAACTTTAATCCGACAAACATGAATTATAATGGTGACCCATGTCTGATATTCAGAATTGGCCAGACACTGGTGATCCGTAATACCAAAAAAGGTATAAACTATTTTGTTGCGCCAGAGGATATCCCTAATCCAGATTACAACCTGGCGGACTACCGGGTTGTCGGCTTTTTTAACATCATCGGAGATGAAAATGATGAGCTGGTATTGGCACCGAAATCTATTATTCTTCAGGATATTTTAGTGAGCTCCCTTAATGCGGAGAACCATTTTGTCCCATCCTATTATTGGACACCCCCAACATCCGATGGTTATTCGAATGTTCACTGTTCCAATATGGATGCAGACCCGCATTATGAATTAGTTTACACTAAAATTACATGGACCTCAAATGACGGATGGAAAGCAAAGGCCACCGTGCTAGGCATGGGTTACACCCCTGGATTCAACAGCCCCCCAACTTCTAACGGTCAGGAAGAAACTTGCGCTCTGGGGAATTTCGAAATTCAGGATATTTTGTCACCTAATTACCGTTGGCCGGAGAATCGCACCATTATTCCTTCGGGCAGCCAGGATTTTGATGGAGATCAGGTCAATGATTACCTGATCATTACCCTGGAAAACTGCATCGTCAAAAGTGGAGATACCCATGAAATCCTTTATCAACAGGATGGGATTCCCCTTGAATCCCTTTCCTTGAACTTTACCAAGATGGCATTTCTGGATGTTTGCGGTACCGGCACTAAAAGCATTATGCTTTGTGGAAGCAACGTAGGGCCAAACCTCCGCGACATGGAGATTATCATGCTGATAGACACCTCTACCGGAGAGATTGTTTGGTCTTTACAGCCTTATCTCGACAATGGTTTCAGGGTGGTTGGTATAACCAAGTGCATCATGTGCAACGAGGGCACTCTGAGATTCATACTTAGCCACCAGGTGACTGGAAGAGTCATCATTGTTGGGCCCGGAGACGAGTTTAATGGCGGTGGTGGTGAAGAATGGGTTAGTCCGTCAGAGGAAAGAAATGAAAGCTATTCACTCAACCTTGTCTGGGAATCGTCCATAGCGGCGAATACCTACATGCCTTTGAAACTTGATTTTGCGGTGGAAGACCTCGACCTCAATCAGGATGGCGCGCCGGATCTGGCATCATTGGTCATGCAGGATAGCCTGAGCAACACCTCCGTCGGCATCATCGTGCTGGATGGCGCTACTGCACAACCCATTTGGGATACGCCCATACCATCGGGTGGATTCAACGACCCTGCGCCTTACTTCCACGGTTTCTTTGATGCCAACGGAGATGGAGAAAAGGAGCTGTTTTTCGGCGCCGAAACCGTTCAAACAGCAGATGGAACCATTCACAAACCCTTCAACGCAGGTTTTGCCATGGAATACATTTATGACCTCAATGGCGACGGATTCCAGGAAGTGATCGGGAAAAACGCAGATGGAAAAATCCAGGTATATAGCAGTTCCGAAGTAAGCGCCGCCTTCGAAGCCCACCTGAATGCATTGGGCAAACTGGCTGTTTCCCCCAATCCAACAACAGGCGCCGTTAACATTGCCTGGAATCAAACAGAAACCGGAGAACGGTATTTCGAGCTTTTCGATGAACGGGGCACACTGGTCATGACCTCCCAACTGGGCCAGGTATCTGCCGGAGAAGTCACTTTCCCTGTCCAGCTTCCCGAGTCCTTGCCCAATGGGCTCTATATGGCCCGCATCGTATCGGCCACTGGAAGCAGCCCGGCGTTTATTGTGTTGCATCGATAGGACGATGGAGCGGCCCTAAGGTGTGTCATACCCACAAACAAAACGGGTTAATGCTCCTCGCATTAACCCGTTTTGTCTTACCAGAACTGATTCCATTCTTCTACCTGTCCCTCACTCAGCAAACTCACATTTTCAATGGTTTGCCCAGGTAGAAGTCCAGTATTTTCAGCTTGAAAATATAATCATATTTGGCTACTACCAAGTCGTTTTCAGCGATGTCGCGGTTATTACGCGAGGTAGTTAAGTCCAACGTATTGATGGTACCCAGGGTATGTCGTTTGGTAGTATTTTGGTAAGCAATCTCGGTAGCATCCATGGTTTTCTGGGCAGCTTCGAGGGTCAGTCGGGCAGCGCGTGCATTGGCGATGGCCGTCTGGATATCGTTCTTAAGTGTTTGCTGTGTCTGAATTTGCTGCATTTGGGCGGTGAGTACACCCAGGCGGGCGCGCTCCACACTCAGTCGTGTACGGCCATTCTGGTAAATGGGCACCTGAATACTGGCGCCAATACCCTGACCAAAGTTTTGATCTATCTGGTCAAAATAATTGACTTTGGGAAAGGTAATAAATTCCGGTTCATATTGCCGGATCTCCACATCTGTACCCCCAACATTTAAGGTAACCGGATCCCCCAATACAATAGGGCCTACTGTAGGGTTATTGAAATCCCTGAGTTGTGAGGAATAACTGCTGCTCAGGTTAGCAAAGGCAGATATCGTAGGAAAATAAGCTGATTTGGCAATGGCGATTCCCTCTTGCGCACTTTTCACCCGGTAATCTGCGGCCAGGATGGAAGGTTGTGTATTAACAGCCGTTTGGTAAACAGGCGACAAAGTAAGCGCTTCCGGATTAGCATCTGCGGGTACGGGAGCTTCCGGGCGGTCAATACGCAGATCGTAATCCGGATCCAGTTGCAGGAATTGTTTGAGACTTAGGTAAGAAAGCTCTACGGAATTGCGGGCTTGTACTTCAGCCTGTTCTGCCTGAGCCACCTGAGCCAGAATATTGTATTTATCTGCCACCGGGAGGGTGCCGGCGTCGATGAGTTTGGTGGTTACGTCCAGTTGTTGCTGAGCTTGCTGGATGCGTTTTTGTGCATTTTCCAGTTGTTCTTCTCCCAGTAAAATACTCAAATAAGCTGAAGCAATCTGGAGCCCCAGGTTGTTCTCCAACTGCGCGGCATCAGCTGTGGCTGCTTTTAAATCCCAGCCAGCCTGTTTCACCGAATGATGAAGCAAGCCTCCACTAAATATATTGACGCCCGCGCTCAGGTTAATGCTGTTGAATGCCGTTGCCACCGTACTGAACTGGTTGGTAGTAGGGTCGATGGTACGACCAAATTGTTCCCCCACATTGGAGCTGGCGCTCACGTTGGGCAAACGGGATGCTTTGGCCTGGCGCTCAGAAAGAAGCGCTGTACGGACATTCGCCTGTGCCTGTTTAACCGTAATGTTGTTATCTTGCGCGTATTGAATACAACGCTCCAGCGACCAGGTTTCCTGTGCCTGAATTGTGGTAAAAGAAAAGGTTGCCGCGAAAAATGCGAGGGTTTTGAACAGTTTTTGCATATTACTTTTGAGCAGTTAGCCTGAGAAACAGCTGTAATTATCCGGGTGCAAGAGTACGCAGGCGCGTTGAAGTGGGTGCAAAAATTTATATAAATTTGGGATATTGACAGACGAAAATGGCCAGAATTCATTGGACTAGTGCCGCATCCCATTGATTTGTATGCTGATTTTTAAAGAATATTGCTATTCACCATGAATGATCATCTCTTAAAGGCAATTTTTTGTTTCTCCCTGGTGATAACAGGCTGCTATCGGCTTCCGGGTAAATCCGACTACCAAAGTCAACCTGATCCAAAGGCGCCTGGCATGGAAAACATACGTTTTGACGGCTTTTATTACCTTAATCGGGATGAAGAAGGACAATATGTCAATTATGTACTGAGGTACTACCCAGATGGCACCGCATTGCTAACTCCTTTTGGATCGGATAGCACCCGCATAAATCCGGAAGCCTGGAACCGGATTTTCCAAACCATGCGTAACTCCTCTGATCCCAACAGGAAAGGTCATATCCACAGTCAGGCAGATCGCTCCATGTGGTTGGAACTTTGTCATGGATACCCGACAAGGGGCTATTATTTTCTTAATTACCGTCTCGAACCAGGTCATGAAGCATTGATCATCACCTATCTTGGACATCGAAAATTCAAGCGGGTCATGGAAGATTTTCCACCGAACTTTGGGCCATTGGGAGTTAAGGAACCCGACACGCTGCGTTTCATCCCATGGCCATGAGGCTCATTTTCGTCCCAATTACTTGCTTTTGTGTTAAAGCCACTACCCATGCCCCCACTCCAACAATCCCTCGAAACGCTGGAAAACCATATCAGCCCAGCTCCAGAAGACGCCAGCTACCTGGTGCAAACCTGCCACGCCCTGCGCAAAAAGCCTCTGACAGATTTTGAGGTAGAAGATTTAAGGATCATGATTGGCCAGAACCTTGGTTTGCCCTGGCTGATGCCACTGGCCATTCAGGTATTACAGCAGAACATCCTGGCTGAAGGGCATTTTCACCCGGGCGACCTGCTGCAGGCTGTGCTCACCAGCGAAAAGTCGTATTGGCAAGGAGAACAGGCAACCTGGAACAGTGTTTGCACACTTTTTAGACAACAACAAGCGTTACTGGATGCTTCTGACACCAACCAAGGCATCAAAAGGGCGTTATTTGAGGCTTTTGACACTTTTGAAAAATACTATGCCGACAAAACCTGATTCTAACCGATTCCATATGTCCAAGTTTCTCTGGCTACTTGCCCCCTTTTTCCCTCTGTGTATGCACGCACAAGGCGCCAATACCCAATGGATTCCTTATTATCATTCAGATTTTACTGTGGTATTTCCTTCAGATTGGGAACTGGATACGAGCCATCAAATGAACACTTCTTTTTTCCTGTTTAGTCCGCTGTCTGGTAAGAATGACAAGTTTCGGGAGAACATTAACCTTATGATCCAGGATCTGAGTCAACATCAGGCAGATCTGGACCAATATGTCAAATTGACTGAATCACAGATCCGCATGTATATTGAACAGGGGTTATTACTTACCAGCGAAAGAAAAACCTCAGGCGGCCGGGCGTTTCAACACATGACCTATATCGGGAAACAAAGTGGTTCCAGCCTCATGTTTGAACAATACATTTGGGTACTAGGTAAGGAGGCTTTTGTGCTAACCTTTACATGTCGGGCTGAAACCTATGATCAATACAAAACGGTAGGACAGAAGATTTTGAACAGTTTCAGGATAAATAGATAGTTAAGAGGCAGTCGATCAAATAAAATAGGCTACCAGCCAAAGCATGACACCTAAAATGCACAGCCATATTGGGTTTGACATGAAAGTCAGTTCTTTTACGACTACTATTTCCGTTGGATACTCTTTGCTTTGAATGATATCTACTACCTCCCCTACCTTATATCTTGTAGGGTAAATACGGTGTTCGTATTTCTTTGTCATAGGTATTCCTTCAAATGGAGGAAGTTGTAAAATCAGGTAAAAATGTATTTTACTACGAGCTCGAGCCCTAGGATGGCTGTAATTTTTTTCCGCCTCAATGGCCAATACTGTGGCTTTCGAGCGTATGCCCTTCTTGAACAAGTGATTAAATTTAACCGCCTGATAAAAACAGTAAATGCCATATCCAAAGGCCGCAAAGCCTGTTAAGAAGCTAAACATAGGTTGCAAATTACAGCGGGATATTGGATTGTTAGACTGCTGGACATTAGACGTTGGACTCAGGCTAGATAAAGATGCAATTTTCACCTGATTGAGCGCAAGTCCAACGTCTAAAGTCCAACGTCTAACCATCACATAAACAGCTTCCGCACACCATAAAACAATCGCTCCAGCAGACGCAAATCCTGGGTAACCACCTCTGCAGTGCCTGCCATTTCAGATTTGCAATAAAACGGTTGCTGATAGCTGCTGGTTAGCCCTTTGGGCAATGCCACTGTAAGCCGGTAATTACGGATGTTCTCGGATGGTGCCATGGCAACTACCTGCCCCTCCAGGGTGCCGAATTCCTGATATGGATAGTCGTCCATTTTCAAAACCACTTTCTGACCAACGGCAGCCTTACCCAGTCCACGCACAGGTATTTCAACCATAGCCAGGTAATTGCGTTGTTCCGGCAACACAGAAAACAGCGCTTCATTAGCGGTTACATGTTGACGTTCGGCCAGCGTTTTCAACCAAACCAGTTTGCCATCAGAGGGAGCAGTGAGGAGATGCCGATACTTCCAGGCTTGCAGCGTTTGATCCAACTGCTGGATCGACTCTGTTATGGCCATCAGGTAGTCTCTTTTTTTGGTTTCAAACTCAAACATCACCGAGTTGTACTCAGATTGCAACTGAGCAATATTCAACTGACTTTTGATCGTATGCTCCTCCATGCCAGTAGTTTCGCGTTGTTTTTCCAGGTATTCATTTTCCCGTTTCAAGAACTCTGACTTGCTGTAAAGCCCTTCTTCAAGCAGTTTTTGATCTGTTTGGTATGCGGCAGCTATATTCTTGAACTCCGCCTCGTTCAATGCCTTCCTGCGTGAATTCACCGTTATCATTTTCTTTTGGGCCGACAACTGCTGCTGAATAGATGCCAGTTTTTGTTCATAATAAGAATCTGTCATCAACCAGCGGTACAAACGGTAGTTTTGTTCCATCCGGGCCACAAGGGGCTGAAAATCGCCACCCCACAGGGTATCGCCGGAGAATACGATCTCCGCATGCTGGTTTTTTAAAAACTGCCGACCTGAATTAAGCAGTTGCTCAATTTGCCGGGTGTGATCCAGGCTGCTGAGATTTTCCATCTCTGCCAGCACATCTCCTTTTTTAACCATGGCGCCATCTGATACCAAAATACGCATTAGTCGACCATCAGATTTTGTCATGACCTGAATGGTAGGGGCATCAGGGGAAACAACCGCCGCCCCCTTGAGCACTTCAGGATACTTGATGAACCATGTTCCTGCCAGGAAAAGGATCAGAATAAAAGAGATCACGGTCACGCCCATGCGCACAATCCAGCGCGGGCTTTCGTTGAGGATATCGAGGATGTCGTCTGAGTGAGGAAGCATGATATATAATGTGGGGAATGTGGGGAATGTGGGGAATGTGGGGAGATTTTTACCGCGGAGGCGCGGTAAAAATCTCAACTTGCCATTTCCAATTGAGATGTGAGAAGTTCATGGTAGCGACCCTGGAGGGCTATGAGTTCTTCGTGGGTACCTTTTTCTACGATACTGCCTTTTTCTATAACTACAATTTGATCGGCATGGCGGATGGTGCTGAGTCGGTGGGCTACTACAACCATGGTTTTACCTTTGAAGTATTCACGGAGGTTGTGCATGATCTGGTTTTGGTTTTGGGTATCAAGCGCATTGGTGCCTTCATCGAGGAACAGGTATTCCGGATCTTTGTACACCGCCCGGGCAATGAGCAGGCGCTGCTTCTGCCCGAGGCTCAGACCATTGTATTCTTTTCCGATGGTGGTGTAGTAGCCCATTGGCAGGCTTTCGATGTATTCATGCAGATTAGCCACTCTTGCTGCCAACTTGACGCGCTCGAAATCCACATTTTCATCACCCATAGCGATGTTTTGAATAAAGGTATCGGAGAAAACAAATCCGTCAGCTGCTACTACTCCACATTGTTTACGCCAGGTATGGCTGGAAATATTGCGCAAATCCGTGTTACCAACCAGGGTTTCGCCAGCGCTTGGATCATGGTACTTGAGCAACATTTTCAACAGGGTGGTTTTCCCGCTACCACTGGACCCGATGATGGCAGTGGTTTTGCCTTCCGGGATGTACAGGTTGATATCGCGCAGCACTTTGGTATTGGTTCTGGGGTATTTGAAGCTGATTTTGCGCAGCACCAGGTTTTTTTCCTCCGGCAGGTGGTGGATTTTTTGTTGTGCCTGCGGTTCTTCATCCTGCATTTGGTGCACCTCGTTGAGGCGTTCCATACTCAGTTTGGCATCCTGCCATTGCTGCATATAATTCACCAGTTGCTCAATGGGAGAGTTGGTTTGACCGAGCATTTGCTGCACTGCCAGCATGGCGCCGAGGGAAAGGTGTCCGTCCAGTACCGCTTTAGCAGAAAGGAAGGTGATGAGGATGTTTTTAGTTTCGTTGATGATGAGTCCGCCGATCTGTTGGGTTTGTGAGAGCGAAAGGCTTTTCATTTGCTGGCGGAACAATTTGGCGCGGAGCAGTTCCCAGTCCCAACGGCGAGGCATTTCTGCATTGGCCAGTTTGATATCCGGCATTCCCTGCATGATCTGCACCAGTTTGTCGCGTTCCTCGGCAGCCATTTCAAAACGTTTGGAGTCCAGGTCGCGTCTTTTACCCATAAAAAGACTGATCCAGCCAATATAAAGCACGGTAGAGCCCAGAAAAATACTGAAGATCACGCCGTCGTAAATCGCGAATATGGCCGTATAGATGACGATATTGACCAGCGAAAAAAGGATGGCCGATAATTGGGTAGACAAAAACGTTTCAATCCGTTTTTGGTCTTCCACGCGTTGCATCACATCGCCCAACGATTTTTCGTTGAAAAAAGCCATGGGCAGGCGCATCACCTTGGCAATAAAATCCGTGAGCAGGGAAATGCCTACCCGGGTGCTCACGTGCAGCAGCAGCCAGCCACGAATGGCTTCCAGTGAGTTGCGCCCCACCATCAGCATCAACTGAGCAAAAAGGATCAGGTAAATGAAATCCATGTTGCTGTTATTGATACCCACATCCACGATAGACTGCGTAAGGAATGGTGGCAGGAGCTTTAGTACGGTTCCTACCAAAATGGCAATACCCAATTGCCGGATCAGTTTGGGGTGTTTACGGATATAACCATACAGCCAGGCATAGCTGCCGGTTTGTTTTTCATCCTCCTCTCCGGGATCGTTGTAGAATTCCGGCGTTGCTTCCAGGAGCAGTACAGCCCCATCGAATTGTCCGTTGGTCAGCCAGTTTTTACAAAACTCGCCGGCAGAAACCGTTACGGTGTCCTTTTCCACGCCGATAGCAATTTGATTTTGCACCACTGCGGTTACCACCACAAAGCCGTGTCCGTTCCATTTGATGATACAGGGGAACGGGGCATTTTTTGTCAGTGTGGCAAAATCCATTTGTACACATCGGGCCCGGAAGCCGAACTGTTCGGCGGTTTCGGCAATATTGCGCAGGGAAATCTGCTCATCGCCCGATTTGTTTTTGAGTCGGAGGGCCTGGAGCGACAGGCTTTTGCCGTGGTGCCTGGCAACAGTTCTCAGGCATTTCAGGGCAGAATCTTGGTCGAAAGCGTGTGTGTGCGAGGGGCCGGTGGCCATGGAATAATTACCCACGAGAAACATCAGGATTGGTGAACGGAAGACTGAAGAATAATCAAAACTTGTACAGCAAAGGTGTTGTTAGGAAGCCCCTGGAGGTAAGCGCAGAATTACGGATTTGGGAAAACAGGGGTTTTCACGGGGGGAGGTTTACTTTTGTGTTACATGATGATCAACTATGCTTAAAAACGGACATTTTATCCTGCTCCTATCGCTCCTTGCTTGCGCCAAAGCAGAATCCCCCACCCCTACCCCACCGGAAACACCCAGAGATCCCGTTTCCGCCGTGGATTTATCCGGTTTGCCGGAAATTGAGCAGAGTGGCGCCCAATATTTTACCGCCAGCGGATTTCCGCAAGATGCGCTGACACAGCTGAAAAACAGCGGCGTAAATACCATCCGGCTCCGCCTTTGGGTTAACCCTTCCAACGAACACTCCAGCCTTCAGGAAGTCAAAACCTTTTCCGATCGGATAAAATCGGCCGGGCTTAAAACCTGGATTACCTTGCATTACTCCGATACCTGGGCCGACCCCGGTCAGCAGAAAAAACCTGGGAACTGGACCGGTATCCCTTTTGCCGGTTTAGTGGATAGTGTAAAACAATATACACGGAATGTGATGACTGTTTTGCAGCCAAACATAGTACAGGTGGGCAATGAAATCAACGCTGGACTATTGTTCCCGGAGGGTAATATCAATACCAACTATACACAATTTCGTAGTTTAATGGCTGCTGCAATCGAATCGGTGCGGCAAACAGCGCCTGATGCCAAAATCATGATTCACTTTGCCGGATTAAGTAATTCGCATTGGTTTTTTAATCAGGTTAAGGGACTTGATTACGATATCATGGGCATTTCTTATTACCCTATATGGCATGGGAAAGACCTAAGCGAGTTAAAAACCGTATTGAATAACATCAGTCAGGCCCAGCATAAAGACCTCATCATAGCTGAATTGGCCTATCCATTCACCTTGGAGTGGGCTGATTGGACCAACAACATTGTGGGGCAGGAAGATCAGCTCATTTTACCCCAATATCCGGCAACGCCAGACGGACAAAAGAAGTTTGTACAAAAAATCAACACCCTAATGACAGATGAACTGCCACGCGGGCTTGGGTTTTGTTACTGGGGCGGCGAGCTCATTGCCTGGAAAGGCAGCCAGGCCTCGGATGCTTCGCCCTGGGAAAATCAGGCCTTGTTTGATTTTGACCACAAAGCGCTGCCGGTTCTGGATGCTTTCAGGGTGGATTGAGTGCTCAGACAACTTAGGTCTGGAACCCTACGAGGTCTGAAACCTAAAAACACAAATTACTACCATGCAAATCCTCTTACGAATACTAATTGGAACCACAGTATTGCTCGCCGGTTTTACCGCTGCTCATGGTCAAAAAAAGCCCGAACAAACCATTCCCTTCCGATTAACCGCATACAACAACCTGGTGATTCCGGCCTTCCTGAATGGGCAGGATACGGTTCGGCTGATGCTGCATACTGCCGCTTCTGATATCACGATTACCGAAGAAGCCGCCCGGCGGATGAAAAGTCTGCGCTTTGATGGGCAGGTAGACAGCGTTCAAAGCTGGGGGGGCAGCGCCAACACCGCTGATTTCAGCAAGCATAATCAGTTGCGCATCGGGAAGTTGCTGCTGAAGGACCTGATGGTTTGGAAAAATCAGCAATCCGGACAGGAAACAGATGGAAAGGGAGGGCTAAACCTGTTTGAAGGCCAGGTTGTTGCCATTGATTTTGACAAAAAGCACCTTAAAACCAGCGCCAGGCTTCCCCCCAAATTAAAGGGTTATCAAAAATTCCGTTTAGAGACACAGGACGATATGTTGTTCCTGCGCGCAGTATGCGCCATTGGCTCAGACAGCGTTGAACACCGTTTTTTGATCCATACAGGATATGGGGGAGCGGTGTTGCTGGACGACGATTTTGCCAAAACCCATCAACTGGGGCAGCGTATTCCCATCACCGGGGAGAAAAAGCTGTCCGATGCCTACGGCAATGTACTAACCACCAAAAAAGGGGTGTTAACGAGCTTCAGCATCGGCAACTTTGTTTTGGAGAAAGTGCCGGTTGGCTTCTTTGAGGGCGCTATTGGCCGGCAGTCCATCAGCGTGCTTGGCTCCGATGTATTGAAACGTTTCAACTGGATTATTGATGCCGAACGAACCTACATCTATTTGAAACCGAACGGATTGTATCATACCGGGTATTCGGCTTCTTGAGTATCCACCTTCAAGACTGTCAAAATGATGCTTACGCCACTTTAGCCGTGCTTAAACTCAAATAATCGCAACATATGAAGAAACTACTGCTATTTTGCCTCGTCCTGAGCGCATGTGCGCCACAAATGGAACTCACCAAAAGCCCATCCTCCACAAAATACCAGCCTTTAGAGCCCTACGAAGCTTTTGCCTTGATGCCTGACAGCAACCTGCTACAAAACAAGGTTTATCTGGGCGATATTATTATTCGGGATGCCGGCTTTACTGTGGATTGCGACTTTGAAACGGTGGTTCAACTGGCTGTGGAAAAATCCAAAAAAATTGGCGGAAATTGCTTTGTCCTCACTAAACATAAAAAACCAGGAATCAGCTCCAGTTGCCACCAGATCCGAGGCAAAGCATATCATATTGACAACCCCGAACAGTTTGAAAAAACGATTGTGTGGCATCCTTCCCGGCCATTGAAGGTTGAAAACTTCAAAGCAAGCACAGAAAAGCGACCGTTTCAGGCCGCAACCGCCTATCAAATCCTATACGGCGTAAAAAGTTACACACTGGGTGGAAAAACCACCTTGAGTGTGGAAACCCATTTTGTTTGTGATGACTCCTACTTCAAAAAATCAGACGATGACGCGCAGTTGTTGCAGCATGAACAACTACATTTTGACATTGCCGAGATCTATGCCAGAAAGTACAGAAAGGCACTCTCGGAACAGGCATCCAATTATAACCTATACCGGGAAAAACATCAGGCGCTGATAGCCGGCTTCCGTAAAGAATTAATCCTCAAACAGGATGAATACGACGCGGAAGTGTACAAGGACTCCTCGCTTCAAGACGAATGGAATAACTGGGTAAAGGCAGAATTGGCCAGTTTGGAAAATTATGCCGGTACGGAACTGGTGCTAGGGGGACGGTAGACGGTGAACGGTGGACGGCCTACGGTGGACGGGGCAAAATGTGTGGGGTGATGTATCTGATAACACACTTTTACAATTCCGTTACATCGTTTTGCGCTGATAAAGCACCACCGTACTTGCAGGCCGTTACCTTTGCTGTTACAGCATATTTCAATCCTTGGCTACATGAAAGGTGCACTACTGAAACATATTGGTCTTTTTTCTGTGTTATTGGTGCTGAGTTTCCTGCTCATGCAGTTTGTTTGGCGTATTTCAAGCGCTGAACCGCCGGCCCCGGGCGCACCTCCACCAGATAAGGTTAATCTGGCGTTGAGGAGAACGGCCCACTTATTATTACAGGAAGCCGGCGACAGCACCAGCAGGATACCGCCTGTGGAGCAAACAGCTTTATATACCTGGCTGATCAGGCTGGAACGCAATTTTGACTACAATCGTTTGCCTGCACTGCTGGAAGCATCCCTGAAACAGCACGAGATTACTACACCTTACGATGTATCAGTGGTAAGTTGTACGGACAATATCATCCTATTGGGATATAGCCAGAAAGATATTGCGCCAGACCAAAGTGTGCCCTGTCAGGCCAGAGAAATGGATGTTTTATGCAATAATCTTCAGGTATCTTTTCTGGCCCCAGCACCATCCCGGCAAGTTTTGCCCCTTGCAGGTTGGATTATTAGTGCTATTCTGGCTTCCTTTCTTTATTGGCTGGGGTTAAAACGTTGGAGACCCGCCATTGAATCCGAAAAGCCCGCCAACCCGGACACCAATACCACTGGAGCTATCTGGTTGACCTTTGGGCAATCCCGGCTTGACGTAACCAATCAACGCCTGGAATGTGGCCAGGAAAAGCACCATTTAACTTACCGGGAAGCCAAATTGCTTCATTTGTTTGTTCAACACCCCAATCAGGTGCTGGAACGCAATACCATTTTGGATCAGGTTTGGGCTGATGAAGGCATTCTGGTAGGACGTAGTGTGGATATGTTTGTATCGCGCCTGCGCAAACTGCTCCGTACAGACGAAACCGTTCAGATTGTGGCTGTTCATGGCGTGGGATACCGAATGGAGATTGGAGTTTTTTGAGAGAAGTTTTTTTACCGCGGAGGCGCAGAGCGTTTTTTTTTTACAGCAAAGGCGGAGACGATTGGATAAACGATATCCGGCTAAAAACACACTCTGCGCCTCCGTGTCTCTGCGGTAAAAAAAACAACTTTTACATCCCTGTTACATCGTTTTACAGGATAAAAACAGCTCCTGATTATGGCGCCTATACTTTTGCAGCATGTTTCACTACAACAAAAAAAACATCATGCGTTACTTTGCTTTTGCCTTGCTGCTGGCTTTTGCAGCCTATCGTTACCTGCCTGTTCAGGCGCCGAAATCAGCCCCTGCTCCGGCTTGTCAGGCTTCCCTCGATGTGCCGGCTAATACACTGGTTATCTCCACCGATGCCGGCGCTAACTGGGAACAACTGCCTAATGCCATGCCTGAAGGGCTGAACGTGTTAAACCTGTGGTCTATAGACGGCGATGTCTATCTGGGCACTGAGCGCAGCCAGGTGTTTCACAGCAGCAATCCCGGAAAATCGCCCTGGGAACCACTGCAACTCAGTGAAAGCTTTGGCGACAACATAGTTACCAACATATTTAGTGGTCGCCAGGGCCGGTATGCTACGGTTTCCCTGATGGGTTTGTACCGCCAGTTGCCAGGCACCGGTTTGTGGGAATCTTTGAACCTGACCCTTCCGGACAAAATGATTTCTGCCGTTTCAGAAACCACTGATGGCGCTATTCTGGTAGCGGCCTCCAGCGGTGTTTACCGCAGTGTGAATGGCGGCCAATCCTGGGAACATCCATATGTTAGTGATTATACTTCAAATCTTATAGTTACGGCAGACATGGTATTGAGCAGCAGCGGTCGCGGAATTATCCGTTCCAAAGACCAGGGCAAAACCTGGGAAAATGTGCTGGTGGATGAAGGCAGCACCTATCAACTGAAAGAAGTACCTGGTGGCATTGCCGCGCTTCGCCTGGATGGCAGAGACGGCAACTTTGATACTCCGCTTTTCTTTACGGCAGATGGTGGAAAAACCTGGGAACGCCGCGAAGCGGGTCTGATGATGGGTCGCAAATTTGGCTTGGAAAGTGTGGGCAATTACCTGTTTTGCAGTCATGGTGATGGCATTTCCCGTTCTGCCGACGGTGGTAAAAGCTGGGAGCTGGTGCTTCCGGCAAGCCTTGAAGACGAGCAGATGTACATCAGATTAGTCGTTTCCGGAAACACCGTTTACGGTATTAAACTGCGCTCAGGATGCTAAATTCCATATTATTCAGGGGGCTGCTCCTTGGCAGTTGCTGGTTGTTTGCCTGTGAGGGCACCCCATCATCGCCATCCCAAAACCTGTTGGCACAGACCATTCCAAAGCCCCCGCCAACCGACACGCTCCTGGGCAATGATGCCTATTTTGTGGATAGCCGGGAAGCGATTTCCGCGTTTGGCCCCAACAGTATCACCCGGAGCATGACTCAGGACGCCCAGGGCAATTACTGGTTTGCCAGTTGGCAGGGGATTATCCGGTACGACGGACAGAACTTTACCAATATGACCCTCATGAACGGCTTGCAGCGGTTTCATGTATTTAACAGTCGCGCCACCCGAAACGGCGAAATCTGGTTTGGAACGATCAGGGGCGGTGTGTATCGTTTTGACGGCCAATCATTCCGGCACTACACTACCCGCGACGGGCTTTCCGATAACTGGGTAGAATGGATTTTTGAAGACAATACCGGGAACATCTGGCTGGGCGGGAATGAAGGATTAAACCGCTTCGACGGGCAAAAGATGACACATATAACCGGTCCGGGCAATCAAAAGCTATACGAGGTACATTCCATCACTCAGGATAAAGCCGGCAATATTTGGGTCGGCACAGGAGATGGCGTTTGGATATATGACCATCAAAAATTCACAGAATTCAAACTTGCCGATGGCGAATCTCTGTCGAATACCCGTTCTGTTATCACGGATCGCTCCGGCAACATCTGGATGGCTGGCGCCACCGGTTTGTACCGGTATGACGGAAAGCAAATCAAACGATTTTTTGACGGTTTTGCGGGATATGTGTATGAGGACAAAAAAGGCGCCATCTGGTTTGCCGGTAGCGACAAAGGCACCTCTATCATGAAAGTTTATCAAATCCTGGAAGATACCCCTGTACAATTCATGGCGCCGGTTTACCCTCCAATGGCCATGGTCTTTTTCATTTATGAGGACCAACAGGGAAATATCTGGTTTGGCGCCGACGATCGGGGGGTGATCCGGTATGACGGGAAAACTTTTGAACGGTTTGGTGGTTGAACGCCCAGGAACAGGTTTTCCTGAACCGCAAAGGGTACGGAGATTTTTTTTGAACCACGGAGGCACAAAGGACACAAAGGTTTTTTTGAAACACGGAGGCACAAATTTCTTTTTTGATGTATCCTTTGTGCCTTTGTGTCTTAGTGCCTTAGTGCCCCCCCTTATAATGCTTCCGATCAGCTTTCCGGAGCCATTCGGCAGCAATTTCAGGCGTAATATCCCGCTGAGGGTTGGCGAGCATTTCATATCCCACCATGAATTTTTTAACTGTGGCGGAACGCAACAAGGGAGGATAAAACACAAAATGCCAATGCCATTCCGGGTGAGACTTACCATCGGTAGGCGCCTGGTGGATACCTGCGGAATAGGGAAAGGACGTTTCAAACAGGTTATCGTACATCACCGTAAGCCTTCGATAAGCTTCAGCCAGATCGTTTTTTTCAGATTCAGTCATATCTGTGATCCGGGCCATTACCCGACGAGGCAGGATCATAGCTTCAAAGGGCCAAACAGCCCAAAAAGGCACTAACACCACGAAATGCTCCAATTCGAACAGGATGCGATTTTTTAGTTCCAGTTCCTGTTTCAGATAATCCGCCAACAGCGAGCACCCATGTTTTTTCCAATAACGTTGTTGGGCTTTTTGTTTTTTCAGAGGCTCATCCGGTATACTTTCCTGGGCCCAGATTTGTCCGTGCGGATGGGGATTGGAGCAGCCCATGATGGCCCCTTTGTTTTCAAAAATCTGTACGTAGCGAATAAAGGGTTTTGCGCCAAGTTTTTGGTATTCGGAAATCCAGAGATCTACCACCCTTCGTATCTCCTTTGTCTCCATTTCCGGAATAGTCAGGTCGTGACGCGGCGAAAAACATACCACGCGAGCCAGCCCCCTTTCCGGACGGGAACGAAAAAAAGGACTCCCCGGAACCCCTTCGCCGGCATACTCTGCCTGGGGCAGCAAAGCCGCAAAATCGTTATCAAACACAAACACATCGGGATAATCAGGGTTTTGCGAACCATTGACCCTTGTATTTCCGGCACAGAGATAACAGGATGGATCATGCTTCGGCCGATTATCTGGAAACAATTTTTCCACCTGCCCCTGCCATGGACGAGCAGCCCGGTGTGGTGACACCAGTACCCAACTATCTGTAAGCGGATTGTAACGACGATGTGGCATGGCAGTGGACGGTGGACGGCTTACGGTGGACGGCTTGCGGTGAACGGTTTTGGGCTCAAGGTAATAGAGCTTTATGGGCTACCCTAAATCGTTCACCGTCTACCATAGGCCGTTTAATACTTCTGTTCCGTTGATGAGTTGAACGGGGTATGTTTTGAGTTCGCGTTGATATTTTTCCAGATAAACGGCTTGCATTTGGGCTATAAAATCCGTGATGGAATCTTTTTTCACCAAATTGATGGTACAGCCGCCGAAGCCGCCGCCCATCATGCGGGCGCCCAGGACGGAAGTTATTTTCCGCGCTTCTTCTACGAGGAAATCCATTTCCGGGCAGCTCACCTGATAATCATGTGCTAAACCGTCGTGGGTTTCATACATCAGCGAGCCCAGGGTTTGCATATCATGGCGCAGTAGTGCTTCACAGGCCTGTTCCACCCGTCGGATTTCTTCCACCACATATTTGCATCGTTGGAGTACCACCAATGGAAGCGATTGTGCATGCTGCAGCAAAAACTCCGGCAACACATCCCGCAGGCTATGGATGGATGGGTCAAATGATTGAAGTATCCGCACGCCTTCTTCACATTCTTCCCGGCGGGTGTTGTATTCACTGTCGACAAGTTCGTGTTTGACGCCGGAATCACAGAGCACAAGCGATACATCCGGTGCGTCAAAGGGGTAATAGTCAAATTGCAAGTTGCGGCAATCCAGCCTCACCACATGGTTTTCCCAACCCATTACAGAGGCAAACATATCCATGATGCCACATTTCATCCCCACAAATTCATTTTCTCCGCGCTGGGCCAGTTTTACTATGTCCATCCGGGATAATCCCAGTTGATACAGTTCATTCAAAAGGAATAAAACGCCACTTTCCAGGGCTGCAGAGGATGACAAGCCTGCGCCCAGGGGTATATCACTGCCAAAAACCAAATTAATGCCGCCCGGGTGAAAGCCGTCTTTTCTTGCTTCACTGATGACGCCCAGCAGGTAATTGGCCCAGGATTTTTCTTGCTGATAGGTGGTTTCTCCGGTCAGGGATTCGAAATCTTCCTGCAGATCAGCGGCATGAAATACCAGTGCATTGTCTGGGCGGCGGCTGGCCGCAAACCAAATAGCCTTGTTAATAGCCCCGGGGAGTACGTACCCGCCATTATAGTCGGTATGCTCCCCAATGAGATTGATCCGGCCCGGAGCGCGTACGGTAATCTGTGGCTCGTGACCGTATTGGTCTTGAAATAGTTTTTGAATGGTATGTTTATCCAAAAGAGAAATAGCGTAAAAATGATGGCGGCAGATTTTCCCGTCGGGCAAATATAGGAATATGAGGGGGCTATCTTTATCGCGAAGAATATAGTCTGAAAAAGAGCCTGTTGATGATTGTAAAGTTTTTTTACCAATAAAAAACCAAAGGCACTGAGAGACGCTAAGCGGATTGACCTTAGTGCCCTCACTCCCTCAGTTGTATAATTCCTACCTCAAACCGCACGCCAACTATACCGTGATTAAAGTGATTTTGATGATTTGAGTGATTATAACTTATTGATTTTAATGTGATTACAAACGCTCAATTTTCAAAACCACTTTGCGTTGGCTATAAAACACCAAAGCACTAAAACACCCAAACACTAAATCGGCGCCATCACCACGGTGGTAGGCACAGTGCTGCCTTGCGGCGTTGGCTCTTCAGAGACAGCAAAGCCAATGACGTTTTCTACATAGGCAAAGGATTGCCAGTCGCCACTTGTAGCCACCATGCCCATGCTTTTGGGCGCCGTTTCGCCATCCACTATGGCCCAGAATTGCAGGTGTTTACCGGGTTCAGCCTGGGGCATTCTGCTTAAATCCAGCGCCACAGCTTGTCGGGTATTGTTGTAATACACTGCCGTTTGTTTGTTTTTACCCGAAATGGTAATCACCCTGGTGTTGGGGTCGCGAACCAGGTTAAATTGTGTTTCCATGGCGATGAGCTCCTTTTGTCGGGTCTGACAGTCCTCCATTTCCTTTTGCAAGCGCTGATTCTCCAGTTTTAACAGTTGTTGCCCGCGTTCGGAAGCCTGCCAGAAAATGCCCAGAATTAAGGCGGTCAGCACCGCGAAACCCAGTCCAAGATTTCGCCAAAAACGGTTTTCCGTATGTTGTTCCGGCGGAGTATTCCGGTTTATTTCGTTCATGATTTTGTCTTGTAGTCCGGGCGGCGGCGGCACGGCATTGGCCTGAGCAAACTGCTCCAGCGCCAACTCAATCTTGTTCAGTTCATCCCGCAGCGAGGGGTGCTGCGCCAACATACTTTCCACCGTTGCACGCTCTTCTGCGCTGCATTGGTTGAGCACGTATGCTTCTAATAATCCGGATGCCAAAAATGTTTGAACGTCCATGGTGTTATATGATCGAAGGTACGAATACCTGCATTGTTAAACTGTGATTTGCTATGATTTATGGAATGACCATGATTGATTTCAGTGATTTTAAACGGATCATGTCTCAATCTGTACCCAAAAACCAGGCAATGTTAAGGTGTGTGTAAACGGTTTTTCACATGCGTTCTGCCAACATGCCGATGAGCAGTAGCGCGGCAGGGTTATCGTTAAAAATAAGGCGTAACTCGTTTATAGCAAAACGGAGCCGGGTTTTAACCGTTCCCAAAGGAATACCGGTAGCCTCCGCCACCTCTTCCTGGGTATAGCCCTGGAAATAGACCATCTCGATCAGCCGGGCATATTTCTCGTCCAGCCTGCCAACCAGCTCCCGCAAACCGAGGTGTTCGGGGTTGATCTGTTCGTTTCCCGGAATATGTACGATGGAATCTATGGGATCAGATTTTTTTGCCTGATTGTATTGAGCAGATCTCGTGGCATCAATAGCGCTATTGCGGGCAATATTGAGCAACCAGGTGAACACCCTCCCTTTCTCCGGATTGTAGGAACCGCCGTTGCGCCAGGCTTTCACAAAGGTGTCTTGTAAAACCTGCTCCGCCAGCTCCCGGGATTGTACAATGCGCAACACGACGCCAAATAACGCTGCCCCATACTGACGGTATAAAGTAGCAATGGCGCGCTGATCCTGATGCTGCAGTTGAAGAATGATAGGGTCTTGCATTAAGCGATGTTTATGGTCATTTATGGGTATCACCTTGCCCCTGGTAAAGGATAGCGTTCTGAGTCTCACCCCTTTTCTATACGGCAAATCAACCAATCCGGATCAAAACAAATTGAATTTTTTGAGTTTTTCTCCACTAAGGGTACACATTTTCAAATTGGAGGAGAAGGGAAACATTTGCCCCGTCCTTCAGGGCGGGGCAAATGTTTACGCGCTCCTCCAACATCAAAAATGTACCCCCTGTTCATTAAACCAACAAAACTTTCGCCAAGCCGTTCACTTTTTCAAAAAAAACCAAAACCACCGCATACTGCGTATATCTACCCAAACCTATTTCATCTTCGTGTTATGCAAAAAATTACCCTTTTAAGCTGCCTTTTTTTCCTGAGCTTGCATACCTCGCTCTTAGCCATGCACGGCGGCACCCTGAACGGCGTGGTGGTGGAACGTGAAAATTTGGTAGAAATCGCTGGCGCTACCATTCAACTCCTTCCCATTAACCAGGTACGCATTACCAATGAACTGGGCAGCTTTAATTTCAGCGATCTGCCCGGCGGCCAATACATCCTGATTGTCCAATGCCTTGGTTTCCAACCCGATACCCAAACGGTTGTTATCAAGGACCATGAAAGTTTTTACCTGAAAATTGCCCTTAAAAGCGCATCCCTCCAACTGGCTGATGTAGAGGTAAACATCCGTCAGGCCAAACCACTCTCCACACTGAGTCAGATCGACCTGCAAACCCGACCCCTGAACAGCACCCAGGACATGCTGCAGTTTGTGCCCGGATTGGTCATTGCCCAACACGCCGGCGGCGGCAAAGCTGAACAGATTTTCCTGCGCGGATTCGACATTGACCACGGCACCGATATCGCACTTTCCGCAGATGGTATGCCCGTGAATATGGTGTCGCACGCCCACGGACAAGGCTATGCCGACTTGCATTTCGTCATCCCGGAATTAGTGGAAAAAATTGACTTCCAGAAAGGTCCCTATTACGCAAACGTTGGCAACCTGGGCACGGCCGGTTATGTAAAATTCCATACGCAGGACGTGCTACCGAAAAGCTTTGTCAAACTCGAAGCCGGACAATTCGACACCTACCGCAGCGTGGCAGCCGTGGATTTGCTGGGCGCCAAAGCGGCCGCGCGCGGCACGCACGCTTATGTGGCCGGCGAAACCCTTTTTTCACAAGGCTATTTTGACGCGCCGCAGGACTTTAAACGCATCAATGTGTTTGGTAAATTCCGCCAGGTAATGGAAGACGGGAAATTGCTTACGCTCTCGGTATCTCATTTCAACAGCAACTGGTTAGCTTCCGGACAAATCCCGGAACGTGCGGTGCGCAACGGCTCCATTGGTCGTTTTGGCGCCATAGATCCAACAGAGGGCGGCAAAACCTCCCGCACCAATGTCAACCTCGAACACAGCGTTGCCGTAACCGGAAATACCCTGGTAAAAAACCAGATTTATTGGTCGAAATACGATTTTGAATTGTATTCCAATTTCACCTTCTTCCTGGAAGATCCCATCAATGGCGACCAGATCCGGCAAAAAGAAGACCGCAATATCACCGGTTACAATGGAACCATCATCCACGAAACCGAATGGCTGAACCGTCCGCTTCGATTGGAGGCTGGCGCTCAAATTCGGTACGACCAGGTGAACAACGTAGAACTCAGCCACACCCAACGCCGGGTAAATACCCTGCAGCAACTGGCCCTGGGCGACGTGCAGGAACTCAATCTGGGACTGTACACAGACGCGCACTGGAAACTGGGTTCCCGCTTAGATGCCAACCTGGGCCTGCGCTTTGATCAGTTCCAGTTTGCTTATGCCGACCAGCTGGATTCTGTGGATCAATATCCCTCCAGGGGCAAATCCATTGCCAGCCCCAAACTGAACCTGAACTATACGCTGCACCCCAAGATCAGCCTCTACGCACAGGCAGGCTCCGGATTCCACTCCAACGATACCCGCGTCATTCTCCAGCAAAATGCCGAGCAGATCCTGCCCCGGGCCATCGGCTTTGAACTGGGCGCCATGATCAAACCCTGGAACCGGATGCTGCTTTCTGCCAGCGCCTGGCAATTAGACCTCGAACAGGAATTTGTGTACGTGGGCGATGCCGGCATCGTGGAACCCAGCGGCCAGAGTAAGCGCCAGGGCTTCGACCTGAGCCTGCGCTGGGAGCTCACGCCCTGGCTGATGCTGGATGCCGATTACAACTACACACACCCGCGCGCAACCCAAGAACCTGAAGGACAGCAATACATTCCACTGGCGCCCATCCATACCAGCATAGGCGGACTATTGTTCAGCAGTACAAAAGGGTTCAACGCAGGATTGCGCTACCGTTACCTGGCAGATCGCCCCGCCAACGAAGATAACAGCCTCACTGCCGATGGCTGGTGGCTCTGGGATGCTCAAATTGGCTACGCACCCAAAGGAAAAGCCCTGGAACTGGTATTGTCTGTGCAAAACCTGAACAATACCGCCTGGAAAGAAGCGCAGTTTGAAACGGAAAGTCGCCTGAAAAACGAAGCCGAGCCGGTTACAGAGATTCATTATACCCCTGGAGCGCCATTTTATGCAAAGGCTGGGGTGGTGCTGAAATTCTGAGGGTAAGGCGCAAGGGGGGACACGAAGGCGCGAAGTGTCGGGGTGGCTGGCTGATACACATTTCCAGTTTGAGAGGAGAATCTCATAATTGCCCCGTCCTTCAGGGCGGGGAATGCAATTGGATCATAAATGAGGGCTTAAGCCCAATATTCTTAAAGGGCTAAAGCCATTTTATTTATTGCTATCCTAAATCTCCGCCCTAAAGGACGGGGCAATTTCTAAGCGCTGCATGGATGCAAAATGGTTCTGTTTTTTGACATCCTATGCATCTCTTAACTTTTTTTGAAAGAAACAACAGTCCTGTTGCTATGAAGGTGATAAGCAAAAATTGAAAATAATCAATATGTATCAAGATCTTTTAGTATCAATTTAAGATTATCATGATATATAGATCTTGTAAAAGGTTCACGTTTTTTTAAAGCGTCGCGAGAAATTTCTGTATCAATAATTGATTTTAACATTTTTCGATCTGTGAATGCACTCAACAATCTGGTTAATTGGTGATAATACAAAGGGCTTTCACTTCTCTGCTGTTTTAGAGAATACAAAAGATGAGGAAATAGGTACCAGGCATAATCCGTATCTCTGGTTATAATATTTAATGCCGTATAAGCAGCTTCTTTACATGCGATATCATCAAAACTATAATTATCACCGTATTGGTAGTATCGTGAAAGGTTGTTCAGTAAAAACTCTACGCACTGCACACATCTATATTCACCCAATTGATAAATGATAGCGACCCTCGCTGTATCATTTATCAGCGTACTATTATGTAGACCTATTAAGCTGTCAATAGTCTTTTTTGGAACAGTTCCTCTCCCATCAATGGTGATATAGTAATCATCCAATGATAATACATTATCCACTGTATGCTGTGCGAAGGCATTAAAAACAAGGACAAACGAAAAAAGCGTTAATAAAAAACGCATTTTGAGGAAGTTAAAATGTTGCTTCATATAATTGCTTTTGAAAAAAATTGTCAGAAATCTGAGGCTTTGTTGCATGAATCTTGTTGGAAGCCAGATTTTCCCTATCCCGTTTAGGCCTCAAGCGACTTTCACAGATTTAGGAGCGGCTATTTGAATAAATTTATTCAGGACGGCAGCCTTAACTGC
>JBIKUE010000192.1:0-6753 GCA_044347755.1 Saprospiraceae bacterium | reverse complement strand
CAGTTAAGGCTGCCGTCCTGAATAAATTTATTCAAATAGCCGCTCCTAAATCTGTGAAAGTCGCTTGAGGCCTAAACGGGATAGGGAAAATCTGGCTTCCAACAAGATTCATGCAACAAAGCCTTTTTTTGCAAGAACATCCATTCCACAATTATATTGACAATTATCATTGCTATATATTGTGTGTACATGTAAATCCCATTTCCGCCAAGTAGATCCTAAAAACATAGGTAAATTTTTAAAAGTTAGTTTGTTTATTATTCCGAAGAATGCTACGCTTCTCTAATGTGCGATGTTTAGGAGCATTTTCGGGAAGTAATTGTACGCTGTGTATTTATTGTTGGTATAAAGTCTGAAATTTATGGAGCTCCTCAAAGGAATCAGTTTCCATATCTGTCAATCATTGGCGGAGTTCCAAATTTCTTTGCATAAAAGTCATCAAGTCCAAATATGTCATTCCTGAACCTGGCGGCATCATTTTCCATTTTCTCAATCTGGCCCTGTAAATGATCACAGTTTTGCTTAAGGCTGCCAATTATTAAGCTGTCAGATTTGCTTCGCTCGGTTTCTTTGGAAATCTTTTTTTCTAATTGTGCAATGGCTTTTTCTGCTGAAGTTGCCCCGTCATATAGAAGTAAAAGAACGCCCGCGAAAGAAAATAAGAAGGTAAATATAACAGGCCATGTCCTTTGCCAATTAAAGGTTATTTTTTTCTTTTCTTCTGAGTTGCCCAACTGCGCCTTTGAATCTTCCCTCTCCCGCGTAACACTCATTAATAAAATTGCAAAATACCCAATAAATGCAAGGGTAAGACAGGTTACACCCAGCAATTCTCTCCAATCGTCGCGGCTTTTGAAAATCTGGATCTCAATTGAAAGGAATGCCATAAATGATGCAAACAGACCAAAAAAGGTTAAAAAATCCTTTTTTACATTTTCTACATACCGGTGCAAATTATCTATATCCTTGCTCAATTCTTCCTTATAAATCTCTCTTACTTTTTGATCTGTTAAAGATGATAAATCAATAGTTTGAGAGGTTATTTGTTCTACCCCCTCTATGGGTTTGCTTTCTTCGTTTCCGGTTTTCATAATTCAATATTTGGTAATAATGCTTTAATTGGGAATAATCGCATTTCTCCCGTTAGTTGGTTCAAAAACCCAGCACATTGCATTGGGGTCGCCTCAAATCTCCTACTAAACGAACTTTGTGTTTGGTTTTGAACTTGCATTGAAATGAAGCCATTAATGAGTAAAAAACCTTGCATATTCTTTAGATGGCCTGATTGGATTCGTTCATTAACTACCTGGAGTATTTCCATCTGTATCTCCTCGAAATTTGTAACTTTATATGCCATATCAGCAATTTTAATGTTTTTTGATTGTCATGAGCCACTTTGAATCAAAATAGATTTTTCAGCTCTTTAGTCACAGCGAACTCATTAGTTATCGCAACCTCCAATTTACAGGAATCTCATTAAGCCAATTCTTTTGATCAAAATTTAATCAGCCAATTAAAGCAAGGATTCCACTACTTAGATATTCGTTTCCGGGATTGTGCGTAATACATCTTAAAATTTCCAAGATTATAACCAACGCACCCCCAAAAATACCCCCTTCCCTCCAAATCTCCAAGCCCTCCACCCAAAAAAAACACTACACTTACCAGCACAAGCCCGGTTTTTGCACATATCTCGGCGGCTAAACCCGCCGGTACTACATTCCATTCCCTACCTTTACCCCCACAACCACCTTCCATGAAAGTCCATTTTTACCTGCATTACGGCACCCAATTCGGCGAAGCGCTTTCCCTGCAACGCTCCAACGGCAATTCCCACCCGATGGAATATCCCATTTACTAGAAAACTTGTCCTAATTACACCTTAAATGCGCTTGCCATCAGATCCAGTTCTGCTTTGCGAATGCCTGCCTTAAGGGCAATGCTGCGCCATTGACGAACAGAGCGCTGTACTTGTTCCAGTATGCCTTGCATGGCTTGCAAATCCAGGTCAAAATACTGGCCAACACTAAAAGCCAAATCATAACTGAGGGCGTTGCTTTCCATATCTATGTTGAGCGACAAACCGTCTTTATCCATAGAAGGATTGAGGTCGTAAGCCGGCGAAAGTCGCCAGCCTTGTGGGGAGAGTAAAAATCCGTGGTTACGCAAGTGATCGTCAGTATTGGAAACAGCCAGGTGGAATACGATTCTTCGCCACAGCTGAGGCAAGTCCTCTTTCGCATTTGCTCCGGAAAATCGGATAAATTCTGCCAGATCAAGATAGCTGACCGCTTTTTCTTTAATGGTTTCTTCGTTGTTTCCGGTCATTGTCATGGCGGAGGCAAAATGAATACGTTGCTGATGCTGCCGGTCAAAACGCTTGGTTAGAAAGGTATGGAATTGATTTCCTACTTTCAAAATCCTGCTTTCAGCCATCGTGATTCCTGCATTACATGCAAGTTGGTACAAAACGTATTCCCAGGCCCCTTTATCAACATCGTCGTGGCGGGATGGAAATTTAGCAATCCAGAGCTCACCTGCTTCGTCTTTGACATTTGCTTTGGGCCTGGCACCTCCGAGTGAGGAGCCAGGCGCCAGCAATATAGCCAGCCATTTACGCATGGATTGGTGTCCCGTATCACCTTCCACTACGTTTGCCGCCTGTTGCAACTCCCGGATAGAAGAAAAGGGAGGAATCGGAATATGATTCTGAGCCAGAAAAGGGCCTTCCGGATCCAGTTTAAAACGCAGTGCCCCCATACGACTTTCATCCTGTACCCCTAATAAAAAATCAATATCATATAAGTTTGGCGTTGGCTGCTTCATTTCTGAAGCTTCCAGGACAGCCCTTCTTTTCATCAACATTCGACCCCATCTGTCAGGCATGGAATCCAGGAAAACGCCAAAATTTTCCGTTTTGCCTGCAAACTGTGGCCCCGAAAACCAACTGATGTCCGGATCCAACAGGATGCGTTCTTTCTTTCGGAGCCAATCCGGGTCGTAAGCAAAACTAAAGGCTTTTCTACCTTTAGCCTGATGCGCCGACAGCACTCCCACGCACTGTGCAGCTTCCATACCGAGCCAGTGCGCATATACCCAGATGTCAGTTTTCCCTCCTGTCATGATTTTTTACCGTTTAGCAAGTCCAAATCCTGAAGCTTTTTACCCAGTTCATCGTCGGCTGCCAGTTTTAAAAAGTCGTTGTGGAGCCCCAAAACCCGTAAAACATTAAAATAAGTTCCCATGGCTACCCCTGGATTGCCTTTTTCCACCTGATACAAGGTAGTGCGATTGATACCGGCACGTTCTGCCACCTGAACCGTGGTTAAACCCCGCCTTTTTCTGGCAAGCTTGATGTTAATGCCCACCTGCTCCATCATTTTTTGATGCGAAGGGAAAATCAGCACCTTTTTACTTTGCATAAATGTTGAATATTTTGAACAAAAGTAGTTGATTTGTTGATAATATACAACATAATAATATTGGAAAAACACCGGGCAGAGCGGAACAGGCCTCGCAAGAGGCCTAACGTTTGTAGCAATGGGCGGGGAGGGGGAGAGGAGCATCCATAACCCCGGCCTTCAGGCCTCCCGATTACCCACAAGTTCTTTCCGCCGCGCTTGGGTCTTTTGACCCAGCGCAGCCCGCGTGAGTAGCCAGGCATAGCTTACTGGATTTTGGCCCAACTTGATTCCCACACTCGCTTAGCCACTCACGGAAGCGGCGCTGGGTCAAAAGACCCAAGCGCGGCAGGGAAGTTTCCTGGAATCATATGGTTTTTGAAGTTGGTTATACCACAAATCTAAGACTTTAAAACTATTAAAGCAAGCACCCTATCACCCCTTTCAACTGTGTGTGAGTCCTCTCGACCACTCTGCTTAACGGATTTAAGCAGATCTAACCGCCGCGCTTGGGTCTTTTGACCCAGCGCACCTCGCGTGAGTAGCCAGGCATTTTTGGCCCAACTTGATTCCCACACTCGCTTAGCCACTCACGGAAGCGGCGCTGGGTCAAAAGACCCAAGCGCGGCAGAAATGCTTTAAATAAGTTTGAGAAACTATATGTTGTTTTTTATATCCTTTCATCTTTCTCAATTGAATCTAACGTGAGTATCTTCGCTGTTCCGACGTTTAGGAGGAATGTGCGTGATACATTGATAGCAGCCATATTTGTTACCTACAATCAGCATACTCATTCAGGACAACGCACCTTTTATATAAGCCAAGTGGGTGATATAATCAACGTATGATGGTGATTATTTGACCGGGAATTTTCAGTCCGGCATCAATCACTCTAAGAAAATAATATCCGTTTGGATAATTGTCCAAAGGCAAGGTGACGGTAACAGTGCCGTCCGGTACATTTTGAGAGCCAATCAACTGACCCATCATTGAAAAAACCTCAATTCGACAATCTGAACTGGCTGCTTGGTCAAACGCAATTTCCACTGTACCACTTGCCGGATTGGGGTACACGGCAAAGCCGCCCGCCCGTCCTTTCGGCTCCATCCCCACCCCACTCAACGAATCACACGGCGACGAGCTCGCGCCAAGCCGAAAAAACGGATAGTTAGGCAAACTGACATAGTTGAAAGTAGGAATAGGCACTCCGTGCTGCTCAAAATCACAGGCCAGCCCTGTGCTGTCGGGCGAATTGATTACGTGGAGATGTCGGTGACTGGAGGTGCCGGCGATGTAAATCTTATTGTCTGGCGCGAGGTAGGAAAGATAGAACACTCCATAGTCCGGGAAGGGCTGCCCGTCGTAAGTGTCAATCAGGATTTTGCTCGCATCCAAGTCTGGGCTTTGCAAATCCAACTGCCAGAGCCGTGTGGTGGTGGTGGCGTATGCATATCGGGAATTGGCGGAGATGGCTACCCCACCTGTCTCGTAAGGGTCGTTGGGGAAGGCCGCTGTACGTTCGTTGGAGAGCAGCCCGCTGCAGCGGTCGAAGTCGAATACGTGCAGGTCGTAATACCAGTTCATGCGCGCATAAGTGGCGCCATCGGGGGAAAAGACGGCCTGACCAATCCAGTCTGTATTCATAAGCCATGTCTGACCAGCACATTGCTTGAATATTACTTGAGGCCCGGCGGGTGTAAGTTTTATCGAGTAGTAGCAATTGCTGCCCGCTTCGGGAGTCAGCACCCACCAATCGCGCCCGTTGGCATGGCGCACTGCCTGAAGGTAGCCCGATGGCATGGTGTCTTGCACAAGGATGTTATGTTTTTCCACGACTGCGCCCAGTCCATTGTTGAGCCGCATATCTATGCGCGCCCAATACAATGTAAACGGCTTCAAGTCATTGGCCACATATTTATACTCACTATGGTAAAACAAAATGTACTGGTCGGCAGAGTCAGGCAAGGGGAGTGCCAATACCGTCTGATGGCCATAGCCCCCACCCGTTGTGCAATTGGTGCTATCTGGTTTACCAACGGCCAAATTCTCTCCTCCTTGCATGGGTGGCCAGCCATCCCGGTCAGAAATTTTGCACTTGTCCGTATAAAATTGTAAGATTCCTTCTGCGTCGCAAATAGCAGTATTTGCACCATCTGTAAAATTCACCCCGCTCTTTTTAACCCCTGAAATTTCTACTGGATTGTAATTAAAGTCGAATTTTGTATGCGCGATTATAGAATCGCCACTGGGCGTACCGTATCCAATCATCCAGATGGCATCCCATTTTTGCTGGGCAGAAAGGTTATCTTGAGGAAAAAATAGAAGCAGCGAGATCGCTGTTTGGAGAGGGAACCGTATCATATTTTTAGAAAAGCATAAGCCACACAAGATGCCAGGTAGCCTCGACTGCCTGGCATCTTGTGTGGCTTGGGTTAACGGGTTAGCGTTGCACGACAATTTTCTCCGTGTGCAGGGCGCCCTCCTTGGTCTGGATGTAGCACAGGTAGATGCCATTGGGCAAGTCGGAGAGCGAAAGCCGGTTTTCGCCGCCGGAGCAGTCGTAGGCACGAGCGATGCCGCCCGTCAGGGCTAACAAGGTGACGGTGGCAGGCTGTTCTGCGGGAAGGTGCACCCACAAAAGGTCTTGCGCGGGGTTGGGGTATACAACTATCCCATAATCGTTTGTGACACTGGTTGTGCGCTCTTCGTATGGGGTTCGCAACTCGTTTCCGCCGCATTCGGTGGTGTCTGAGGAGTAGATGCCCTGCTCACAAACAGGCATCAGCCCGCGAGCGCGGTAAACTGCTTGGCCGCCTTCGGCGGGGCATTGGGCTGCGATGCTGCGCAAGGCAGCCATCTGTACTTGGGTGAATTTTCCGCCCTGATTCAACTGGCTGAGCAGCCATAAATCGTTCACGGTCTTTTCGTTGATCTCATAGACCGCCGTTGCAGCGATGGTAGCGTTCAGCTGTTTGGCCTGGTTCAGTTTGGCAGCCATCCCAGCGCGATATCCAGCCTCCAATAGTCCAGACAGGCTGTCCAATTGTGCAAGGGTGTTTAGCAAGGAAGTTTTTTGATTCAAATTATTTTCGATAACAACTGCATCCGTACTAACAGAAAGCAGACTATCTGCAACCAACAAGGCTGCAATGGCTGACCCATATTGGCTTTGGTAATTTTGCGCCGAAGCCTTTTGGCTGCTACTAGCATCAAAGGCTTCTTTGATCGGTAGTGTCATTTTGCGTATGATTTCATAATTTTGCTTTCAAATTATTTTTGCCATGGTTAACGAAGTTAAAGTTTGTCGCAAATGCGGTTCGGAGCACATCGTGAAAAATGGTTCTAATAGTGC
>JBIKUE010000077.1:0-24443 GCA_044347755.1 Saprospiraceae bacterium | reverse complement strand
GCGTTCCAAAAAATCCGCGTCATCCGCGTTCTTTTCCCGCAGATTTTCGCAGATGAACCGCAGATCTCGCAGAACACGTTCGGCTGGGTAATTCAAAAACAAAACAAAAAAATCCGCGTCATCCGCGTCATCCGCGTTCCAAAAAAACCGCGTCATCCGTGTTCTTTTCCCGCAGATTTTCGCAGATGAACCGCAGATCTCGCAGAACACGTTCGGCTGGGTAATTCAAAAACAAAACAAAAAAATCCGCGTCATCCGCGGCATCCGCGTTCCAAAAAAACCGCGTCATCCGTGTTCCAAAAATCCGGTGTAATCCCAGATGAGCGGATGGAGTGAAAAATAACATATACAGGATAAAATTTTAAGCCTGCAAGTAGCAGCCGACTGATTTAGGCTACTACTTGCAGGCTTAATATATTACTGCACCATCACTTTCTTCGTTACTACTGCAGCACGGGCACATATGTTTTCAGGAAGAAGCACCTTAAAGTGGTGATTTGAAATGCTACCTTCGCCTACCATCACCGAAAATCATGCACCCCGGCAGTTCACCGCCGCGTCTGGTGTTCTGCCGCCCAAAAGATGCGCATCTGATTTTTTGTTAGCCCATAGCCTTCGCCCAGTTTTCGGGGTTGACGTTGAACATCACTTTTAGAAACCAACCCATCAACTAAGCAGGGAGAATCTATACTTTTGCTGGAAACTACACGCACTGTTCCAAAATGGCTAAAAAGCCTCGTTCCGCATCTGCTGTCAAAGCCCAGTCCGGGCCATCATCATCTGCCCAGGCGGGCGGTTCTGATTTCAAATGGCTACAACTCCCTCTGGTCGTGCTCGCTATCACTGCAGCCTGTTACCTGCCGTCCCTGAATAATAATTATGTGAACTGGGATGACACAGCCAATATCACAGAGAATCCCAACCTTTTGCTCGTGGGCAAAGGGCAGTCGTGGATCAATACCATATCCAATATTTTCGATCTGGATCGAGGCAATGTGATCGGGAATTACAATCCCCTGGCCATCCTCACCTTTGCGGTGGAGAAATCCCTGAACGGTGGTGAGTTCAGCCCTGAACTGTCGCATACCATTAATTTGTTGTTACATCTGCTCACCGTGTTTATGGTGATGAGGCTGCTTTGGAGTATGGGGTTCGGGCGTTGGGGTGTACTTACGGGCGGACTTTTGTTTGGCATCCACCCTATGCGCGTAGAATCGGTAGTGTGGGCCTCAGAACGCAAAGACGTACTGTTTGCCCTGTTCTTTTTCTGGGCGCTAATCTATTACGTGAAATGGCTGAAGCAGAGCGAAACAGGCGAAAGCAGAAAGCGTACATATTGGATTATGCTGGTTTTGGCCCTGCTTTCCTGCCTTTCTAAAGTGCAGGCTGTGGCGCTTCCGCTTTCGATGCTGGCACTTGATTATTGGTACCGCCGACCTATACATGTTACATTGATCTGGGAAAAAACACCTTTCTGGCTGCTTTCCATTGCGTTTGGCCTGATTAACCTGTATACGCTCGGAGTACAAGGCTCTGACAACATTGCCGCTAACTACTATAGCTTCCTGGAGCGGCTTTGTATTGGAGCATACTCCTACTGCACTTATTTGTACAAGGCGCTTTTCCCTTATCCGATGTCGCCACTTTACTCCTACCCAAATCAGTTGCCCTGGACGATTTATGCTGCACCGGCTGGATTTGCCCTTGTACTTGCTGCATTGGTTTGGGCCTGGAAAAAAGGGCAGCGGGTATGGGTGTTTGGGGTCCTGTTCTTTACGTTCAACGTGATGTTCGTACTCCAGATATTCTCTGCCGGACAAGGCTTTCTGGCCGATCGTTTTACTTATGTGGCTTATTTCGGTCTGTTTGCGATCGCAGCCTATTATGTGGATATTATCCAGCATCAGGGAAATGCCGCGCGCAAAATATATGCGCTTCTTGGATCGCTCACTTTAATTTTCGGAGCCTGGACCGTCCGGCAATCCAGCATTTGGAAAGATGGAAACACGCTTTGGAGCCATGTAGCGGACCGCCAGGCCGGAGGTAAGGAATTTAGTATATTGCCCTATGTGAATCGGGGGAGATACCTGCTCAATGAGCGCGGCGATTTTGAGGGCGCACTGAAAGATTTTTCGCGCGCTATCGAACTCGCCCCCAACAATCCGGACTACTGGAAAATCCGCGGGAAGACTTATTTTTTAATGGCCGGTTCAGAAAAATACAAAAGCCAGAAAAAGGAATTGCTCGAAAAGGCTATCCGGGAATACACCGAGGCAATGACAAAACCCGGAATTACCCCGCAATCCAAAAGTGATGCGCTTGTCAGCCGGGGCGCCGCGTATGGGACTTTGGGCCTTATCCAGCAGAGCCTCAGCGATCTTACCGAAAGCATTGAGCTGGATCCAAACAATAAAACAGCCTACGCCAACCGGGCCGTGGCTTTTATGAATTTAGGACAATATGAAAGGGCGCTGACGGATTATGAACAATGCGTGCGTCTTGATCCTGCCAATGCAAGTATGTGGTATGAATGCGGCATGATGCAGCGCTCACTGAAGAAAAACGAGGAAGCAATCAAATCCCTAAACTTTGCGATCAAACTCAATCCAAAGAACGGACTTGCTTATCTGGAGCGCGCCCGTGCAAAAGCCGGATTTGGCAACTACACAGGAGCAAAGGAGGACTACCAGGAAGCGCAAAAACGGGGTATTCAACTGGAATCTGCAGATATTAAAGCGCTTCAGGTGGCCAGGTAGTTAGCGTTTACATTATCCCCGGAACAGGCCATGTTTGTTTACCCATCCTGCGAAACCAGGCGCTCTCGAGGTATTTTTGCGGAAATACCCGTGGAAGCAGTGAGGCGATTTCTAATCATTAAGGGCCCCACATTGCTCTTACCTTTTGCCGATCCTATAACCAACTGACAACCCTAAAACACGGTTCTTTAATTTTACATATTGGGGACTTTCTCGCCAGGCTAAAAACGGTTCTTTTTCTGCCATTTTTCATCTTTTTTCAGTCACATCCCGAGCACTCGGGATGCTTCTTCTCCGTCCGAACGGTCTAGTCGGGCGGGAAAAACGCAAAAATTGGCAATAAAAGCCCTGGTTTTTATCTCCGTCAGAAAATCCCCAACAGGCTCTACTGGTGAACAAATTTCACCACTTTAGCCCGGACATGGAAACGCAAACAAACTCTGCGGTTATATTCGCCACCATTAAGTCCTGAAAATCTATTCAATTTTATTGTCAACTGTTTCATTTGCAACCATTTATATAAGATGCTTACACAAGCACAACATGCTTTTTGGGAAGAGAATGGTTACCTGATCGTGCCGGGCATCATATCCGGTGCAGAGGTGGAGGCCTACCGTCGTATTTACGATCAATTCCTGGACAACACGATCGACACTGGCGGCAATCGTTCTGACCTGGGCGCGGGACTGGGCGATAGTAATTCCGGGGAGAATATTACCCAGATCATGTGGCCCTCCGATTTTGTACCGGAAATACTGTCCATGCCCTATCATCAGAAAGCCATGGCCATCGCCCGCATGCTCATGGGCGACGATATTGCCATGGACTTCGACATGCTCATCAACAAGGCGCCATATACAAATACGCCGACGCCCTGGCACCAGGATGCAGCCTACTGGATCGACATGCCCGACAAAAGAGCGGCGAGTTGCTGGCTTGCGCTGGATGAGGCTACGGTGGACAACGGCTGCATGTGGTATGTACCGGCATCTCATTTGAACCCCGTGCGTCCGCATCATTTTGCCGGAAAGCAAGGCGGCGCCCTGATGTGTGAAGCCTCTGAAGCGGAAGGTGTTCCAGTGGAGCTGCTGGCTGGGTCCTGTGTGTTTCACCACGGCGGCACTTTGCATTACAGCAGAGGAAATACCACTGCTTCGCAGAGGAGAGCGTTTATTGTCAACTTCCGTCCACAGGCTATGATCGACCTGGAAAGGCAAAAAGGGTTTGACCATGGGCGGAGTGGCGGCGCTTCCGACCGAAAAGTGCGGAATGAGGGGTAAGGGGCGCACAGATTTTTATTCGTTTTCACTCTTTTTATGTCTCTGTTCTGATGCATCAACCTGATTCGGCTCCGGCCTCTTCCAATATTCGCGCACTGACCATCATTGGGGTGTTGTTCTTTATTTTTGGATTTGTGAGTTGGATGAATGCCGTGTTGATTCCTTATTTCAAATTAACCTGTCAGCTTTCCGACCAGCAATCCATGCTGGTGGCGTTTGCCTTTTATATTTCGTATTTCATTATGGCCATTCCTTCTTCGGCGATTTTGAAAAAGACGAAGTTTAAAAACGGCATGATGTTCGGCTTATGGATCATGGCCATTGGCGCCTTGATCTTTATTCCGGCGGCTATGAGTCGGAACTATTCCTTGTTTTTAACTGGATTATTCATTCAGGCAACGGGACTGACGCTGCTGCAAACGGCCTCTAATCCTTATATTGTTATATTGGGTCCGATAGAAAGTGCCGCGCAACGCATTAGTTTCATGGGTATTTGCAATAAGGTGGCGGGGGCACTGGCGCCGCTTTTGCTCATTCATTTGATTACCAAAAGTGATGATGAAATTGACCGGATTCAACAGCAATTGCCCACTTTATCCGACCTGGAACAGGTGCAAATCATGGACGAACTGGCTTCCAGGCTGATATTGCCCTATTGTTGTATAGCTTTGGTGTTGGTGGCGCTCGGGTTACTGATCCGCTATTCCCATCTTCCGGACGTAGAGGAATCGGAAAGTGCGGAGGGCGAGGTGTCGGACAAAAAAAGTATCTTTCAATTTCCGCATTTGATCCTGGGAGCTATAGCCATTTTTTGTGGCGTAAGTGTGGAGGTATTGGCCGTAGATTCTATCATTGGTTATGCCCAACATACGGGATTACCGTTCAAGGATGCCAAGTATTTTGCCACGATTACACTGATCTTTATGATCGTCAGTTACGTCATAGGCGCCGTGACCATTCCACGTTATATCCGGCAACGCAGGATGCTGCAAATCATCGCTACACTGGGCCTGATTTGTACCGCTGCCGCTTTGGTTTTGCAAGGTAGCTGGTCGGTTTGGTCTATAGCCATGCTGGGCTTTGCCAATGCCCTTTTATGGCCTTCTATCTGGCCGCTTGCGCTGGACGGTACGGGAAAATTCACCAAACAGGCATCCGCCCTGTTGATCATGGGGGTGGTAGGTGGCGCGCTAACGCCTTTGGTTTATGGCGCCATTAGTGATGAAACCAACCCTCAAATGGCCTATGCCGTGCTTTTACCCTGCTATTTATTCATCCTCTATTTTGCCGGCCGTGGCTATAAAGCGGGCAGGCAGATGGTGGATTAAGCACGTCAGCCATCTCAAGTAAGAGGATGCTCAAAACCAACACCAGAATTTGGAATGGCAGCCCTTTTCCCGTTCCCAATCAGCCGACTCCGGTTTATATGCAAGGAGATTCGGACGATGTTTTTGATCTCGCATCGGGCTTGAACCCGGTATTCAGGTCGTTGGTGGTGGAATCTTGGGGGGGGGAGCCGGGAACAAAGCCGGGCAGATTTCTTGTTTACTTTGGTACAAGAGTGGCAGTCATTTTGCGCAAAGCGACCCCATCTGGCCATCACCCACCAAACAAAAAAGCCGCAGCAGGTTTCCCCGCTGCGGCCATTGCACTTTCTTCCAGTACTTGTTCCCTATTGCTTTTGCACTACCAGGCGTTTCTGGGCCTTGTAGCCTTCTGATTGAAAATCAATCAGGTATACGCCATCGGCAAAATTGCCCAGGTTCAGTGAATAGCTTTTCGCGCCTTCCACAGCCATGCCATCATGGCTCAATACCAGGCGGCCAGACATATCGTATGCGCGGATGCTGAACGGTTGTTCTGCCGGCAACTCAAACGCTACATTGGTCAGACCGGTGGTTGGGTTAGGCGAGAGGCTGATGGTTGATTCCGCCAACATTTGCTGTTGTGCCTCTTCGTCGCGCTGACTGGTATGGCTTGGGCTGCCATCTGAAAGAACGAGGGTAAGTTGCTTTTTCATATTTGATACGCCCCACGGTAGCCATTTTGAGGCGTATCCTCGTCTAAGTGCCCTTCTGTGTGCCATTTAACCTGGTCGTCAACCCTTTTTAAAAACCAATACCCCCATGTCGCCGCAATCGATCTCGAGCATGTCGCCTTCCATGCGATAAAAACGGCTTCCTTTAAGCATCTGGAAGTACATGGTTTCCCATGTCATGGCATTATCGCAATACATTTTGGTGCTTACAAGATCCGAAATGGTCATGCTGCTTTGATTGCCTGTGGTATAAGCGCTGCTATACTGGTTGCATCCGCCTTTTCCGCTGATTCGTGCCTCCTCAAATGCGATGGTGATTTGCACATCCTTTGGAACACCCTGTGGATTAGGCCCCACTGCAAAGGTTTGCAAGTGCCAGGATGTGCCGTTCAAAGACAGGTTGAGTGGTTTGTCCGGACATGCTCCTTTGATGTAACGGGTAATACCTGCGCAACGGGCCATACAGTCGTTGCCATAGGTTTTGCCGTTGCATCCGCAAACGGGGTCGTATTGTTCGGTGCAGATACAATCCGGACGGGGGTTTTCCTCACAGTTTTGGGCTGTTTTACAGGCAACGGCGAAAGAAAGAATGATGCATATAAAAACTGTTTTTTGCATGATTGTAAAGCGTTGTGGATGTATGAAGAAGAAGCCGAGTTGATTCGGCCCCACCGGCGGCAGGGCCGAATCTCTGTAATCTGCAAAGATCACTCTATGCGCACGTCGATTTGTTGGTAGTATAAACGCGTCATACCCTCATACCCCGAGTCGGTGCCAATGATGAGCCAAAACTCACCCTGGTCGTTGGTTTTAACCGTAATTCCCTCCGCCTTCCGAACCAGGGAAACATAGCCTGAACCATCGTCGGGTTTGGCAATATTGCCGATAATTTTCATGTCCTTGCCACCTTGTCCCTGATTGCCTTTGTCGAGATTGACCGTGTATGTTCCCTGGGCATTTTTGCTCACGGACGGTTCAAAATTGACAGCGCCTGCTTTCATGAATACCGCTTCGCCCGGTGCGCCGCCAATACCTATTCCCCCCTTGGGCGCATCACTGGCAAACCGAATGGTTGCATTCACGATGTACTGCTTGTTGGGCTTCAGGCCGGTCATTTTTCGCTTGATGAACATGAACAAATCATCTGGTCTGTTATTCCCCTGCACTTTAAGCCCGGTGATTTTACCAGATGGGTTGAGTGGTTCGGGCAATAAAGCCATTTCTGCATTCAACTGCAACTCTTCATAAGTGTCACTGTAATCTGCGAATCCGGCAACCCAGCCATGTTGCTGTTTGGCGAAATCAAAGGACACAGGATCAATCGGGTCTTCCTCTTTGACGCAGGAGCTTGCCCACAACATGCCGAGGCCGAAAACGGCGAAAAAAACGATGTGTTTCATAGCTTAAAAATGTTTATGTTAAGGTTAATGGTTAATTTCTTCATCGCAACCCCGATCCTACACTACCCGACATTTTTCCAGGGTTGGCTCCTACAGCAATCAATCGTCGTAACAAACCAGGCGCATGCCCATTCACAGGTTATCGTCAAACCTAAAAACCCAATGAATAAACCCCTCCGACTCAGCCGTTTTTTGAAAGCCGTTTTTGCTCAGCACTTCCTGAGAAGCTGTATTGGCCGGATCTGTTTTTGCCGTGACGGCACGAACGCCTGGCTGTAGTGCTGCCCAACGCAATAATCCACCTAATGCCTCCGTCATCAATCCCCTTCCGCGGAAAGCCTCATAAGTACCATACCCTACTTCGATTTGTCCATGCTCATCGGGTGGGCCCATGAAGCACAGATCGCCCGCCATTTGCCGTTCGTTTTTGAGAAGGACCGACCAAAGCGTGGAGAAAAAATAATTTTCACCGGCCGCTTTTACCCCTGGCAGGATGGTTTCCTCCAGTGCCTCCTTCAGCTCGGGCGAAATCTGCCTTTTTCCCGGTAACAAGCCCAACAGTTCTTCCAGCGAGCCATCGTTTTGGGCATAACATTGAAGTTCCTGCCAGGTAAGTGGCTTCAGCATTAGTCGTTCCGTTTCGATGTTCAATATCGTTTTTATCACTTTGTGACTTTATATGGGTCAAATATTGGATGAATGTCTCCATCACAGCTATCGTCTTGTATCCTCCATTACTATCCTGATTACTCAACATCAGCATCAAGGTATTCCCGGACGCTTATTGAAAGAGCGGATACAAGCGGATAAATGTGTTTTGAATTCACCCACAAGAAGCCACCAAGAGCCTTCTTTTACCTGTTTTAAGGTGAAAATATTTCAGAATTTAAAGCTCAGGCTTCTGCCCTTGTTTGTGGTACAAAAAAGCAGGCAGCTTGAAATTGCCGCAAATAATAGAGGATGAATCGAGCAAAATGGGCGATGAGTGCCGCCTGAGCATTTGCAAACAGCATCCGTATGCGGCTTCATAGATATGTCAGAGATAGCTTCTAGCTTTGCCCAAAATAAACTGCCCTTATGCATTATATCCCTACTCGTTTATCCCTGCTCTTTTCTCTCCTCTTATTTTCCTTCACCGCCATCGCACAAGGTCTTCAATGGACTCAGGACGGCAACGCCTATTGGGTGGCAGATAAGGAAGGCATTGCACAGGTAGACTTTGCCACCAAACAAAGAACCATCATAGTCACTTCCACCCAACTCACCCCCGCCGGAACAGCCAAACCACTGCCGATCAGGTCATTCAAACCTTCCGGTGATGGCAAGAAGATGTTGATTTTTACCAATACACAGCGGGTATGGCGCTACGATACCCGGGGCGACTATTGGGTATATGACCTCAACTCCGGGAAACTCCGTCAGTTAGGAAGCACCCTTCCAGCCGCCTCCCTGATGTTCGCCAAAATATCCCCTGATGGTTTGTCGGCTGCGTATGTGAGCAAACACAATATCTATTTCGAAGACCTAGCCTCCGGAAAAATCACCCAGCTGACCAAAGATGGCACAGATAAAATCATCAACGGCACCTTTGACTGGGCCTATGAGGAAGAATTTGATTGCCGCGACGGCTTCCGATGGTCGCCCGACAGCAAGTCCATCGCGTATTGGCAAATAGATGCCAGCGATGTGAAGTATTTCCTGATGATCAACAATACCGATTCCATCTATTCGTACACCATTCCGGTGGAATATCCCAAAGTAGGAGAAAGCCCCTCTGCTTGTCGGGTAGGTGTGATTAACCTTAAAAACAAAAAAACGCTGTGGATGAACGTTCCTGGCGATCAAAGGCAGCACTATATCCCCAGAATGGGCTGGGCCTCGAACGCAACTGATATTATTCTTCAGCAACTGGACCGAAAGCAACAGGAGAGCAAAATCTTCACCTGTAAGGCAGCTACGGGGGTAGCTACACAAATATATACTGAAAAAGATGAAGCCTGGGTAGATGTACAGGATGTTTGGGGGAATGCCGGTGGGTTGGAATGGATAAACCTGGGTGCAGAATTTATGTGGGCCAGCGAAAAAGACGGCTGGCGCCATTATTACCGGATATCCCGAAACGGACAGCGGGAAGTGAATATCACACCGGGCGATTATGACGTGATCAGTTCAAGTTTACTGGATGAAGCAAACAACGCGTTTTACTTCATGGCATCTCCGGACAATGCCACCGAACGCTACCTCTACCGGGCCTCGCTGAACGGCACCGGGAAAGCGACCCGTATCACGCCTATGGACCAAAAAGGAACCCATAGCTACCAGATCTCCCCCAATGGTCAATGGGCGCTCCATTCCTTTTCGAATGCAGGATTTCCAACTGTTCGCGAACGTATTTCACTCCCTGATCATCGCTCCCTGGATGGCGATGAAGGCGTAGCCGCAAAGTGGGCCAAGCACGATCCAACCAAAAACAAAGTGGAATTCTTCCAGGTGACCACCTCCGAGGGCATTACCATGGATGGGTGGATGGTAAAACCGGTGAATCTGGATACCACTATGAAATATCCGGTTGTATTTTATGTCTATTCAGAACCGGCTGGCGCTACTGTTAAAAATGCCTGGGGAATGGGCTCCAACGGGCTATATGATGGAGATATGGCTGCCGACGGCTATTGCTATATTTCGCTCGACAACCGTGGCACGCCAGCCCCCAAAGGTCGGGCATGGCGAAAAGCAATTTACCGAAAGATTGGCATCGTCAACATCCGGGATCAGGCACTGGGAGCACAAGCACTGCTTAAACGCTGGTCATGGCTGGATGAAAACAGGGTTGCGGTGCACGGATGGAGTGGCGGCGGCAGTGCCACCCTCAACCTGCTCTTCCAATATCCGGAAATGTACCAAACCGGCATCTCCGTTGCAGCGGTAGCCGATCAGCTTTGTTATGATAATATTTACCAGGAGCGTTACATGGGCCTGCCGCAGGAGAACAAGGAAGATTTTGTAGCGGGTTCGCCCATCACACACGCCAAAAACCTGAAAGGCAATTTGTTATACATCCACGGCACGGGCGACGACAATGTACACTTTCAAAATGCCGAACGTCTGGTAAACGAGTTAGTCAAACACGGCAAACTATTTCAATATATGGCCTACCCAAATCGTTCCCACGGTATAGGCGAAGGAGAGGGCACCTCAGAACACCTAAACCGTTTGTTTACCCAGTATTTACAGGAAAAATGCCCGCGAGGCGCCCGGAGCAAAGAACTTAAGCTGGAGATTAAACCTTGAGCGGGTTTAGGACTCCAAATAGTTTTTACCGCAGAGGTGCTGAGACGCAGAGATGTAAAATTGGTTGCTAAGCCCTCTGCGTCTCAGCGCCTCTGCGGTAAAAAAATACGACTTTTGAGGCCATCATTTATTCCTTTCATTTTTATCAAAAAACAGTTCCCATCACATGAATATGCGCATCGCGATTTCAATTTTTTGTTTACTGCTTGCCAACACAACCTTTGCACAGAACACCATAACAGGCACCATTCAGAGCGGTGGTCTTACGCGGGAATACCTGCTCTATGTTCCGGCTGCCTATACCGGCAGTACGGCGGTACCGCTGGTATTCAATCTGCACGGATACACTTCCAGTAATCTGGAACAATTGTTTTATGCTGATTTCCGGCCGATTGCCGACACTGCTAATTTCCTGATCGTATTACCCAATGGCACCATTGATGCTCAGGGCAATCGTTTTTGGAACACTTTCCTGGGCAATTCCAATGTGGATGATGTTGGCTTTATCCGGGATTTACTCAATTCCCTGCAGGCAACTTACAACATAGATGCAAACCGGGTATACAGCACGGGCATGAGCAACGGTGGGTTTATGAGCTATTCACTGGCCTGCGAACTCAATGACCGCATTACGGCTATTGCCTCCGTAACAGGCACGATGATCCAGTCCAAACTGAACGCCTGCAACCCGGCGCGTCCGGTGCCGGTAATGCAAATCCACGGTACCGCCGACAATACGGTGCCTTATAACGGAGCCCCGGCCAGCACTTTCGTCAGCATACCTGTTTTAGTAAATACCTGGGCAGGATTCAATAATTGTAATCCAACGCCTGATATCATCCAGGTACCCAACACCAGCACAACCGATGGTTGTACCGCAGAGCGTCATTTGTATACCGGTGGCGACCAGGGCAGCACCGTAGAGTTCTACAAAGTAATCGGTGGCGGCCATACCTGGCCGGGATCGGCTTTTAATATTGGTGTGACCAATCAGGATTTCAGTGCCAGTAAAGAAATATGGCGGTTTTTCAGCCAGTATCAGTTAAATCTGCTTTCGGAAACCAATACGCCAGAATCGCTTGTGTCAACCTGGACAGCCTTCCCTAATCCGATGCAGGATTATTTGATCCTGCAATCCACGGATCAACGTCCGGTGAAGCGGATTCAGATTTATGATGCTTTGGGGCGCTTGCAACAGACTGTTTTTCCAAACAACATCGGTCAAATTGAAATAGAAACCAGTAATTGGGCCATTGGCGTGTATGGAGTACTCATTGAGCAGGAAGCGAACGTGACACAGTTGAAGGTGGTTAAAAGCAGCAGGTGATGTATAACGCACCAATGAACGCAGATTTTTATGTCCAATAAAACTCCATCCAATCGTCTTATTCGATTTTGGAAAAAACTAGGCCCTGGACTCATAACAGGCGCCAGCGATGATGACCCGTCAGGCATTGCCACGTACTCCCAAGCCGGGGCCATGTTCGGACTTTCCACCCTTTGGACAGCCCTGATCTCGTATCCCCTGATGGTGGCCATACAGGAAATGTGCGCCCGCATAGGTATTGTTACCCGGCAAGGTTTAACGGGTGTGCTGAAACAACATTATCCTAAGCCGCTGTTGTTTGGAATGATATTGTTGAGTGTTCCTGCTATTGTGCTCAATATCGGGGCAGATATACAGGCAATGGGCGCAGTGACCAACATGCTTTTCCCCGCCATTGAGCCTCACTGGGCTAGTATATTCTTTACCGTTATACTTCTTATAAGCATCGTTTTTTTACCCTACAAACCTTTTGCAGCAACGCTGAAGTACTTGTGTTTATCCCTGCTATTGTACCTGATCGTGCCGTTTTTGGTCAAACTGGATTACCGGGCAGTGCTTTTGCATACCATTGTTCCGAGCATTCGTTTTGAAAAAGATTACCTCATTATTTTGGTAGGCATTCTGGGCACCACCATTTCACCTTATTTGTTTTTCTGGCAAACCAGTATGGAGGTTGAAGAGGTTGGAAACCGGAAGAATACGATCGTAGTAGATAAAAAACTGCTCACCGCAATGCGGCAGGATGTGGATTTCGGCATGTTCCTTACCTGCCTTGTGTTCTTTTTCATCATTTTAACCACCGGCACGGTGCTGTATGGAGAAGGCATGCACGACATCAACACGGTTCAGGATGCCGCCATGGCCCTGCGCCCGTTAGCCGGCGATGGCGCCTATTGGCTTTTTGCGCTTGGAGTGATCGGTACGGGCATGTTGGCCATTCCGGTTCTGGCAGGCGCCGTTTCGTATATCCTGGCAGAAGCATTTGATCTAGAGGAGGGTATGAACAAAAAATACTACGAGGCAAAAGGGTTTTATGCCGTCATGGCAATGTCGCTGGGATTAGGACTCCTGTTCGATTTTATAGGACTTAGCCCCATCGATGCCTTGCTGTTGGCTGCGGTATTGTACGGGGTCACCGCCCCGGTTCTGATTGCAGTGGTGTTGCACATTTCTAATAACAAGGCCATCATGGGAACCTTTGTAAATGGAAGATGGTCGAATATCTTTGGCGTTGCAGCCTGTTTGATCATGACTGGAGCCGCAGCTGTTTTGATTTATTTTTTGTGGTGAAAGTTGGGCTAATCGTCATCTTCCTGAGTGCTTGCTTTTTCACCGGCGGTGGTGCCGGCTGCAGCAGCTACTCCGGTTCTGATCTCTGTGTGGCGAATTTCACCGCCGGAGGAGCCAACACGTTGCGCCAGAACCATACTACCCAATGCCGCCACAAACGTGATGGCAAACATTGAAGAAGCGAACTTTTTCGACTTGAGATCTGTGTAAAGCGTGGCAAGCGATAACAGGCCCAAGGCGCCCACTACCCAGAGGAACAGATTGGCCAGTTCTTCGTGCGTTTCAACCAGATATTCCGTTACCCCGGGCAAACCTTCCACTACTTCTTCGGCAGGCTCGCCAGTCAGGTAGGCAGGTATGGCGCAAACAGCGGAGAATACAAACATTCCGAGAGCCGTCCGTTTCACGGATGGGTTTTTAAGCAGGTAGCCACCTATCATGGTGAGTAAGCCAAAAAGGACGCCAAGGATGGGTAAGTGATTGAGCACCAGGTGCAAATGAGCATCGTTATTCATGATTTTTTCTTGTTGAAAGTGAGTAAATCGGGGAGACCCGGAGGCCTCCCCGCTAGTGTTTGTCCCTTGTCGTTAGGAACGACTATCATCATCATCGTCGTCCTCCTCCGCTTCTTTTTTTCCGTGGCTGGAGGCTTTGTGTGATTCTTTTTCTTCGGCTTCCGTTTTGGTGCGGAGCACCTTGCCGGTTCCATCAAACCAGACTTTGGTTTCTTTTTGTTCGTTGACAAATTCAAACTCAATCTGACCGTTTTTCTCCTGATGCCATTTGATGTTCATTGCACCCGGATAGTCCTTCAACACCCAGGTTTTGTCGGGCGTATTCGAAACGTTAGAGGATGGAATGTTTTGGGCCTGCAAAGCCAGGCTTCCCAACAGGAAAGCAATCGAAGCAATGAGTGTGCTTTTCATAAAAATGTAGGTAAGAAAAGTGAAAATGAATGAGGGGGTATGGAATCAGACTGCGCTGATTTTTTGCATGCGCTCGCTGCTGGTCATGGAGACTCTGCAACGCTTGGGCGGAGCGGCGTCGTAAGTATTGCCACAAGTAGGGCATACGTAGTAGTCGGAAGAGAGCGTGTTGACCTGATTGGCTTGCAGGGCAGCCAGTGCTTTTTCGTACAATGCCTTGTGGCGCTGCTCTGTCCTGAACGCATAGTTCAGACTGGTTAACGCCAATGGGAGATCGGCGGTGTTGGCGGTGCTGAGGAATTCCGGATACATCGTGGCAATTTCATACGATTCGCCTGCGATGGCATCCATCAGGTTTTCTCGAGTATAATTAACGGTATAAACCGGCTTTACCTCAGGGATGGCTGCGCCAAGGTCTTCCAGTACGGAACGGTGATTATTGGCGTGGATTTTTTCGGAAGTGGAGGTAGCCTGGAAAAGCAGGGCAATTTGCGACATCCCGGCTTCTTTTGCCTTTTGGGAGTAGGCAGCGTATTTGGCACTTGCCGTTGTTTCTCCTATATAAGCCTTGATCAGGTTCTGGATGGTGGCTGCTTTGGCCTCCTTGGCGGTCATGGAGGATATGCTCTTAGCGTCTTCGTCTGCATCGTCGTCCTCTTTTTCTGATTTAGCTGATGCTGCAGGAACTTCTGTCTGGGTTACTTCCGGTGCTTGTAATCCGGCTTCAGGTTTTTCATTGGAACTACAAGCCGGGAGGAACATCAAGAGCGCGAGCGCCGCTACGGGAAGGATGAATGTTATCTTTTTCATTGTCTTATCTTTTTAAGTGTGCACTTGTTTTTGATAAGACAAAGGTGGGGGGCTGCACCTTAAAGCCTCCTTGGGCTATTCTAAAGATTGGCTTAAAAAAACCTCAGGGGAACTCCAACTGACAGAGGGTACCCTTGCCGCTTTCGCTGGTCAGTACGAGGTTTATCCCCAGCAAGTCTGCCAGCTTTTTGGCAATGGAGAGCCCCAGACCCGCTCCGGGCACCTTGGCGTCGCGGGAATCGTCTCCGCGATAAAAACGATCGAATAAAAAGGGCAGATGCTCGGAAGGAATCCCGGGGCCATCATCCCGAATGCTTAAGATTCTGGAATCTGACTGCCACCTGCAGTCTAATCGGCCTTCTGTATGACCGTATTTAATGGCGTTGCCCACGAGGTTGTCGAGGAGAATGCCTAATAGCTTGGCATCGGAAAAAACCTGGCTGCCGGGAAGAGCGTCCCAGTGGAAACTGATCCGTTTTTCTTCCAGGGCTGCCTGCCAACGACTTTCGAGGGATCGGAACAGGTCTGGCAGATCCACTGCGTGTAGTTGTGTAGAAACCGCTCCACTTTCCAGTCGGGCTAATTGCAGCAATTGGTCGAGCAGATCGTTCAAGCGGTCTGTTTCGCGAATCACCTGACTGATTTTTTCTTCGTAGTGGGCAGTAGTGCGCGGCTTGCGCAACAACACTTCCAGGGTACCCCGCATGGCCGTCAGGGGTGTTCGAATTTCATGCGAAGCGTCGGCGGTAAGTTGTTTTTCCCGGCGGATGCTGCGTTCCACGCGCTCCAGCAGCGCATTGATGGTGGTGGCCAGTTGATGGATTTCATCCTGGTTTTCAGGCAGTGGAAGCCTTTTTTGGATATTTTTTCCGCCGATTTCTGCGGCAGCTTTGATGAGTTGCTGCACCGGGGCAATGCCTTTGGAAGCCGCCAGGGCACTGGCCATAAACAATATCAGCAGCAGTATGGGGAAAGCAATCCAGAGAGTGGTGCGAAGATTGTGTAGCACCACTGCCGACTCCTCCTGGGAAATGCCCACGGTCACATGCCCTATAATAACGCCTTTTTCATTCCGGATCGGGAATTGCCCCTGCCGGATGCGTTGATCTCCGATATTGCTGTTGAAAAAAGCACTTTGAGTGATTCCCGGATCGAATAGCAAAACATCTTTCTGCAGGTTTCCTGATCGGAACTGCAAACGTCCGTGAGCATCTACTACTTGCAAAAAGGTCGGGTTCACCTCTATTTGCTGGTGTTCCTGTTCCTCCCATTCCGGCATGGAATAAATGAGAATGGAATCCTCATTCCAGTGCAGGTTATGCATCACTTCTTCTTTTTCCTGCATAATATCCTCGTCCAGGTGGCGGTACGCCGTGCGATATACCACCCCGTAAACGATCAGAAAGACGATTCCGATCGTAAAAGCGGCCGCTAAAGCCGTAAAAACAGCGATCCGATTTCTAAAACTCAGGTTCATACGTCGTCGTTTACCCGATAACCCACCCCGCGAATGGTTTGAATAAAAGATGGCTGCCCCGGGGTATCCAGCTTTTTGCGCAGGAAGTTGATGTACACATCAATAACGGAGGTGTCGTGGTCAAAATGAATGTCCCAGATTTTCTCAATGATCCGGGTACGCCGGCATACTTTGCCCTTATTACGCAGTAATAGCTCCAGCAAGGCAAATTCTTTTTGGGTGAGTTCCACCGGTTTACCGGCCTTCCACACCTGATGTGCGGAGAGATCAAGCGAGATATCGGCATATTGGAAAAGGGTTTGCTCCCCTTTTCCGCTCCGCAACAACACCCGGATGCGCGCCAAAAGCTCCTCGAAAGCAAAAGGTTTGCGGAGGTAATCATTAGCGCCGGTTTCTAACCCGAACACGACGTCGTCTGTGGTATCCTTGGCGGTCAGAAACACCACTGGAACGGCCTGATTTTCTTTCCGGATGGCCCGGCAGATCTCAATGCCGCTGGCGCCCGGCAGCATCCAATCCAGCAAAAAAAGATCGTATTCCTCGAGATTTTCCAGGGCAAGCCGCATACCCTCCTTACCATTGTGGGCCTTGTCCACTGAAAAACCCTCCTCCTCCAGGCCTTCTGCAATGAAATTGGTAATAGCCACCTCATCTTCAACCAAAAGTATCCGCATAAATGAAAAATTGAGTCTGCAATATTGAACAAATTCCCGCAAATCTGCCCTCATAAACCTTTAAAGCAGCTCAAAACCATCTTAAAATTTGCTTAATATTGTGGCCGCTCTTTTGCAAACCATTTTCGCGCTGTCTCCCTGACGACACTACCGAACATTTTGGTTTCAGGGTAAGTTTTCACTAACTTCGCCAATATTACCATTTATTAAGCAGCTTATGAAGCATTCCCTTAACTGTCTGTTGTACTTCCCAGCGCTTGTGCTGCTTTTCAGCTCCTGCAGTACCCTGGAAAAAGCGTCCATGCATGGCTTTCATAGTGGATTTTACAAAGCAAAATTAGAAGATCAGCAAACCGTTCATGTGTATGCTGATGTAGCGGAAGACCGGATTGACCTCTATCATCTTCAAAAAAAGCAACCTGAAAAGTCGGCATTCAGGACCATTTCTCTGGCTCAACCGGAAGGAGCCATCAAGCACACGGTTGTTTTCAAAAAACAAAGTCTTGATATAGACCTTACGGCAGTTCCTTTAAAATACCGGCCATCTGTTTATGGCTTGCCAGGACAACTGAATACAGATTTCAATCTTGCCCTGTATGCCGGATGGCGGCATGACAGCTATTTAATCTCAAGCAGGGTGGATCCATTAGGCAGACGCAATCATAAAATCATAAACAGAGGATATGATTTGGGCTTTTTTGCCGGCCCGGCAACCACACTGATCAGTCCTTTTACGACACAAGACAAAAGAGCAGATGAGTATAACGGAATGACCATTCAAACGGGCATGGCCGGGTTTGTTGAGTCGAACATTGCCAGTTTTGGCTTGGCCGTTGGTTGGGATTACCTGTTGAATGATGATCGTGCCATATGGATATACCAGCAAAAGCCCTGGGTTGGTTTTATAGTTGGCGTTGCATTGAACTAAAATCAACCTGCATCAATACTCCAAAATAAACTTCGATAAATTTTGCCCCAGGTCCAGTCCCAATTTTTTACGGAGACGGTAACGGGCAATTTCCACCCCCCGTAGAGAGATGCTCATGAGGTTGGAGATTTCTTTGGTACTAAGGTTTAACCGCAGTAGCGCGCAAAGTTTTTGCTCATTGGGGGTTAGGTCGTGAAAGTGTTCCCTGAGGCGGTTTAGGAAATCTCCATGTACCTGGTCAAAGTGATATTCAAATTGTTCCCAGTCTTCCTGAAGCCTTAGCGTGGTGTCTATTTCCCGCACAATTTTTTCGAGCGCTTGCTTCGTTTCGATGCTTTTCCCTTTTCGTTTTACCTCTTCCAGTTCTTGTTTGATGGTTTCCATGAATTCGTTTTTCACCACCAGGTTCATGGTGGAAGCCGCCATCAGGCTGTTCAGATGCCTAAGTTCACTTTTCATTTTATCCTCCTCCATTTGCCGCACAGCCCGATCCTTTTGTTGTTCAATTTCGGTTAGTTCCTGTTGCTTTTTCAATAGTTCTTTGTGTTTCGCGTCCTCAATGGCCAGTGTTTTTTGTTTGTACCGTTGCTTCTGCAGCCTGGATACCAGTACCAGCATCAAAATGCCAAGGGCTACATAGAAAATACGTGCCAGCAAACTTCTATACAATGGCGGTTCAACTTTCAATAAAACGGGTTTACTGGTAATAATCTGGCCTAAGTAGTTCTTGGTCTGTGCACTAAATGCATAATTACCCTCCCTCAGGTTGGTGTATTCCTTGTTGGGGGCATGCGTCCATTCTCCGTAGCCCTCATCAAACCCTTTCAGGTAGTAACGAAACAATTGATTGCTCACCCCATTAAACTGAAAGGCGTCTACTTCAAATTGTAAAACTTTAGCGCGATAAGAAACGGTGAGCGGCAGCAGGGTATCCGGTTTTGTTTCAAAGGGGTTTCGTTGATATAACATACTCCCTTCAGCCACATTAACTACTTTACGAACCATCAATGGTTTTTCTTCAGCCAGCCTGTTCTCCAACTCAGGCCGATAGTGGATAAATCCTTCGTTGGCATTAAATAAGACACCATTGTGTGTGTTTATGGAAATATTCAACAGGTCATTATTAAATGAATAGCGCTGCTGAAACAATGAAGATGGTACAAAAGTGTAATTATCCGCACTTATTTGTTTAAAAAAACCAGCCATGCCTTCGGTGTAAACATGGACATTCTTTTGATAATCCTGCGCCAACAGGTACACCTGCTGCTCCCCTATTACCCTGGAAAAAGTTTCTGATTTGATAATACGGTTGTTGGTTTGATCAATCATATAGAGCCCTTTTGGCGTACCTACATAAAGTTCATTGTCGATCCGGCTTAAAATAATCTGATCCACTACGGGCAGCCCCTCCGCCAAGGTCATTTTAGAGACTGTTGCCGCGGTTAAATCGGGCAACAAGGTTAGCTGATACAAGCCTTTGTAGAATTGTCCAACCCATATCCTGCCTTCCCGGTCCTCTTCAAAAAAACGGCTCGATTCTTCAAAGCCGCTGACCTTTCCTATTCCCTGCAATTCCATCTTTTCATTAACTTTGAAAAGGTACAAACCCGAGTATGTCCCTCCAATGGCATATCCCGGATTCGCCTGCAATTGTTTTACCTGCCACAATCCGTGCGTGTACGCAACCCTTTTTGCCTGGCCGTTTGCCAACAAAAACAACCCGGTATGATGCCCGGCATATAACTTACCGGAGATGCTTTGCATACCGTATGCGGGACCTTCTGTGCCTTTGAGGAATACACTTCGGGACGCATTTTTTTCCAGAAAATAAATTCCGTTCGAAGTGGTATAGTAAGTGCCTTCATCCCTTTGATAGGCTTCATAACCGCTTCCCTGGATATTGATATCCTGGTTGATGAACCGCATCGGGGAGTTGATGTCAATCAGGGCAATCCCGTTTTGCATCCCTACCCACAGGTTTCCGGAATAGTCCTGGAATGCCCGAAGACAAACATTGGACAACAAGCCTTCTTTAGTTGAGATGTTTTCAATGACTTGTTTTTGAAGATCAAACAAGAATATGCCGGCAGTTTGGGTAGAGATGGCTAAACGCGTGTCTGAAAGTTGGAGTACATGGTTTACATACTTCCCCTGCAATACCCTGCTCAGACCATCATATTTTCCGGTTACGCCAAATGAATTTGCAAATTCAATTTTCCCGGAATTATACATGACAAGAAATCCACCATCTTGTGCAATCACCCCTGCAATGGTTTCCTTCCCTGAATTTCTCAAATAGGTAGGGATCACAAGCTCCTGATCCTTTATTTCCAATAGTTGCCCCTGCCGGCTTTGAGCAAAGAGCTTTCCATTGGTTCGAAAGGTGCGATTAAAGCCATCTGGATGCGCCAAAACAGAAACGGATTGCCCATCATAAACGTAGATTCCCTGAAAAGTACAGAAATAAACTTTTGAATGGAGCAGGAAGACATCCCAAACCTCATCAAAATCAGGCGCAGATGCGGGTATTTGATTCTGAAGCGACACCAGACGCCAGTCGCCGTCAAAGTACCCAAATTCTCCCTGTGAGCCGAAATACAAGCGACCCGATTTTTCGTCAAAGGCCAGTGAGCGTTGTTTCTTACCTGTCTGGGTGCCATGCCTTTCCCATGATTGTCCGCTATACGAAAGGATACCCAGGTTGTTTGCGACAAACAGGGTCATATTTCTGTTTTGGGCAAAATCAATATTCTGAATCCCGGCTTTATAGTCGGAGGAGGTGAAATTTTGAATCGGATACTTTCCCGAGAATGCCAGGCACGGCTGGCAAATCAATATTGCTAATAACAGGCATATCGTGTACTTTGTGTGTACCAGAATATTCCCCTCGTGAAAGTATTGAAATTTCATAATTAATTAAAAACAAATAAGTTAGAATGGCAAAAGTAAAATTTTGTAGTAGTCAAAAAAAGGTTTGATGAAATATTTGATGAGGTTTGATTTTTTTTCATCTGTATTTGTCCGTTTACATTTGAGCTCTTGGAAATCCAAAGAAAAAAAGATGCGGGGTTGGTGAGTAGTGAAAAAATTCGCTTAATCAAATGTTTCACCTTATAAAAGATGGTAATGAAAAAAGCAGTACAAACGCTGGTATTAACCCTGCTAGCCTGGTCGAGCATGGCACAGGCATATCAGGTTTCCATCTCTGACAATCAGAATGGGATGAAGCTGGTTGTCAATGGCAACGATTTCTTCATCAATGGCATGAACTGGGATTATTTCCCGATCGGCACCAACTACACCTACAGTTTGTGGAAACAATCTGATGATGTAATAAGGGCAGCTCTGGATACCGAAATGCCCTTACTGAAAAACATGGGCGTCAATGTGATTCGTCAATATACCGGGGTTCCGGCCAGATGGATTCAATACATCTATGAAAAATACGGTATCTACACCATGCTCAACCATTCTTTCGGGCGTTATGGCCTGACTTTAAATGGCGGGTGGGTTCCCAATACAGAATATGCCAATCCGCTTACCCGGGAATTGCTACTTTCAGAGGTAAAGGCCATGACAGAGGAATACCGGAACACTCCGGGGGTATTGCTTTATCTGTTAGGTAATGAAAACAACTACGGGTTGTTTTGGGAAGGAGCAGAAACAGAAGATATCCCGGTTCAGGATCGCAAATCCACGATCCGGGCCACGGCTATGTACAAACTATTCAACGAGGCTGCAGTACTGATGAAGGGGGTTGACAAATCTCACCCGGTGGCCATGTGCAATGGCGATCTGCTTTTCCTCGACATCATTGTAAGGGAATGCAAGGACATAGATATCTACGGCACCAACATGTACCGGGGTGTTTCCTTCGGGGATGCGTTCCAGCGGGTTAAAAATGAATACAAAAAGCCTATTTTATTCACTGAGTTTGGTGCAGATGCCTTCAACGCCCGCGATAATGAGGAAGACCAGCAGTCTCAGGCCTATTATATGGTAGGCAACTGGAAGGAAATTTATGAAAATGCTGCGGGCCTGGGCAAAGCAGGCAACAGCCTGGGCGGATTCACCTTCCAGTTCAGTGACGGATGGTGGAAATTCGGGCAAACCAGTAATCTTTCCATCCATGACAACAACGCATCCTGGAGCAACGGAGGCTACCTGAATGATTACGCAGCAGGTGATAATAATATGAACGAAGAGTGGTTTGGCATCTGTGCCAAAGGCCCGAGCAACGAAAGAGGAATTTACCAGCTATATCCCCGTGCCGCCTACTATGCCCTGAAGGATGCACATAGGTTCAATCCTCTCGCCAAAGGCGCCACCCTTGCTTCTGTAAACGATCACTTCTCTAATATCCAGGTCATGGATGCCGTGGTGAAGGCTCGGGGAGATAAAGCAGCTCTCAACAGCGAACAGACCAAGAAAGTGCGCATGAGTGAGTTGCGGGCAGATTTTTACACGTTCAATACCGGTGGTGATTTGATTACAACGCCAAAGGATCCCGTTCCGGGCAGAAAATCTTACCCTGACCAACTGGGATTTGACCACATGGAATCCTTTTTTGTGGGAATAGAAGCCAAACCCTCGGAAAGTTTCCGGGCCAACGTGTCGTTCAACATCCTGGGCAATGTGGCTACTAACCCCATCAACGAGATCTTTTTCGAAAACAGGGGACGGCCTCAAACGGCCCAATCCGTCAATCCTGCCACTAACCAGATTGAAACCATTACGCTGGGAGATGTGGAAAGGTTCCGGGTATATCGGGCAGATGTCAACTGGAATGCCAAGCGCTTTGATCTGAAAGGTTTCTACCGTACAGGCCACTATCACTGGGGCTATGAAGGCGACTTCTTCGGTTTTTATCCGGAAGCCAATTACGGACCAAACATCGATATTTACAATGGCGAAGCGCCTTTTGGGTTTGAAGTAACGGGCAAAAAAGAATTTAAACATTTCAAAGTAGCCTTTGGCCCGCAACTGTGGTGGGGTGCCAACCCGGCCATCCTTGCGAAATACAGCCGTAAGATTGGCAAATATGACATTACAGGTATTTTCCACGAAGACCTCGACACGCAGGCTCCTGCGGTGAGCTCGTTTGCCGTGCCAATCCCTCCCACCCGCCGGGCTGCCTTGCACCTGAAAAGAAAATTGGGAGCAGTTGGTGTAGAATTGGGTGGCATCTGGTCGAACTCCAACCGTGTTGGTGAAATCTTCCAGGTAACACGCGAAACAGCAGAAGGAAGAACTGAGGTCTTCCAGGATGAAACCACCATGGACGACACCTGGGGGGGCAAATTAAAATTAACCTTTGCCTCCGGAGGCTTCCAATGGTATGCACAAGGGGCAGCCCAAGGCCTGCTTGCCCAGGGCGGGGCTGATTATACCAAAACCTTCACCGGCTGGCGACTTAAAGACAGCGGCAGCGGAAACCAATACAACTTCCTGACCGGCTTCACCGTAGGAATAGGCAATCTTCAAATTGCGCCCAATTTCCTTTGGCAGAAGCCTATAGAAGATCCCATGCCGGCTAACGCGCCTGCCCCGGCACGTCCAAGAAACATCCTGGATGATCCTTTTGCCGTGCGGTCAAACCGGGAAACCGTGGCAGGTGAAATCCTGCTCACCTACGACCCCACCCCCGGCACATGGATGTATGAATGGGACAATGACATTGCAGAAGATGCAAGGTTTGCCATCAGTAGCGGCTTAGTATATCGCCACTTGCCTACCAGCCAGGATGCAGCCATTGGTATCCTTGGCGACGGACGTACCATTTTTGCTTTCCCTGGTGCAGCTCCTGCACAGGATCTTTGGGAGGCTTATGCCCGTATAGTGTCTAAGCTAAACCCTGACTTCGGATTTGTTTCCAACCTCTTTGCCGGAACAGCGCAGGCAAATGGTAGCGATGCCCGCCTTATCAAACGTTATGGAGGTGATGTACGCGCCATCTATAAAAAGACCAAACTCACCGCCATGGTTAAGGTGAACGACTGGGGTCCTTTCGACTACCACCGCGACTTCAACCTGACTTTCCCGCTGCAGCTCATGGCCGACATTTCCACGAGTCTGGCCAAACCATCCTGGTTTGAATTGCCCAATTCCCGCCTGGGCCTCCGCTACACCTGGCGTTCTCTCGATCGTTATTCGCCCCGATACTCCCCGACAACGAAAATCGACCCCAACGGGCAGGTTGTTCCTGACCCCACTGCCATTGGTTTCGGCAATGGACAAGAATGGGAA
>JBIKUE010000191.1:0-7053 GCA_044347755.1 Saprospiraceae bacterium | reverse complement strand
TGATTGAATCTATCTTTGTCATGGGCCAGGAAGTCGTTTTTTAAGCTTCGTAACTCAAAAATACGCTTGCTGGCTCACTTTTCTTCCTGAAAATTACCCGATCCTCGGGGATTCATGCAACAAAGCCACAAAAATCTATTCTCGTAAATCTGCGGCAACAGTTTTGCCTTCAACAGTTCGTGTGCTGCCTTAAATTCCTTGAACAAATCTTCGCCTATGTTCTCATTGCTCAAAGCATTCCTGACCTGCCACCACCCCGCGTCCCAAGTTTCAATTTTGAATTTGGTAGTCCTCAATTCGCTCAAATGCTCAAAATAGAGTTTCCAAATCTTCTTACCGATGTCCAATACTGCTTTTGCTTCTTCTGAAAGGGTTTGTTGGGCAATCCATTTCGCGGCGAACCTTTCATCTCCTGCTGACAATGTGTTTTGAATGTCGGTATCGGTAATTTTCCAACCTTTTATCTCCGATTTCAAAAACGGAAAAAAGTGGTTGTCAATCTGGTATGTTTCACCTTTGTATTTTACATTCCGAAGGGCTGCTGTTTGGTTGCTGTTGCTAAATAAGTTCCAAATTGTGCAGTCCACTATGAACTCATTTGGCAATTCTGTTTGTGGCTTCATAAACTGGTCACGGTCATTCAGCCAATTTGCCTTTGGAATACGCCTGACAGCGTGGACTACCATCGCCTGTTCAAAATTTTTAGGTGTGACAGATAATCCCCCTGCACTGGCAGATGGCCCTGAAAGAAAATAAGTTACAGCCTGTTGTTGAAAGTCATTGCCCGGACACATTAAAGAACCTATGAAGTCCTTTGCAATCCTATCCCTACTGTCTAAGTTTTCCAATTTAACTACAATTGCCGAACCAAATGGCGGGAATGTTGCTGTTGCGGCGGGTCTGTTAATCCACTTGTTTAAAAAATTATCTCGGTGTGCTGAAATTACTAACTTGGTACTAACCTTTTCCACTGACTCATTAAAAACATCCAAAACTATTTCTTGGTCTTCCAATTTCTTTTTCAGACTTAAATTCCAAATGAGAAATCCTACTGGGAATTGAGAGGATTTGCTTGTTCCTGCAAAATTTACAGATGAGAACATAAAACCCTTTTCAAACTGAAACTGAAAAAGAGCATCTCTAAATTTCTGGTCATTATTCGCATTGATGTACTTTATCTTTGAAAAAAGACCTAAATGGGCTGTTTTCCCTTCAAATTCTCGCCTTATTCGGAATAGAAATTGTGCAAACAGTTCCCTTGAAACCTCGCCCAAATCTTGACCATGCATCAATTTACGAACTTTCGTATCGCTAACATCATTTTTTCTATCCCCATAAACGGCTTTCCCCTTTTGTGCAGTTGCAAATGGCGGGTTTATCAGGATTATCCATTTGATTTTAGGGTTGGCAAGGTCGTTTCTTAACTTTTCAGGGAGTTTCCAAGTCAAATCAAACGGCAATTGCCCCTCTATAAACAAGTTTCCAATGTCATCATTCAAATAGTCATATTGAAACGTAGTGGCGTTTGGGAAAAGACGCTTGCAATGTTCCACATCTTCAACGTACAACGATGAAAGATAGCAATATGGCAAAGCATCACTGTGCAAGTGGTATTCCAAATTGCCCGTTCCTGCTGCCATATCCCAAAGCCTATATTCACCTGTTTCCCACCATTCTTTTTGAATAGTGGTTTCAAGGTAGTCCAATGCTTTTTTGGCAAATTTTACTGGTGTAAAGAACTCACCGTGAAAACGTCTCATTGTTTCATCGGATAATCGGTCAATCTTTGCCAATATGCCCCTAATCGTATCAATATCTGTAACCTTTTCGTATAAATTCCAGAAGTATTTGTAATCCTTCGCTAATATCTTTTTGGATTTTATGTCGCCATTACCAAAGTCAAAATAAACCTTCCCTTCTTCTTCGCGATAGAAAGACCTGCCTTTCTGAATATCGTAAAAGAAGTAACGGGACGTTTTTAGCCCGTTCCTTACATCATCTCCAAAGGTCTTGTTCCAATACTCAAATACGTCCTCAAAGTTGTCCTCTGTGATTATTTTCTTGTCATTTAGACCTATTGACAATTGAAGGTTCAAACCTTCTGCAAGTCTGGCTGAAAACACTTCATACTCATGTTCGTCTTGAACCTTGAATATATGAAGGTTTCTTATACTTTCAGTAGCGATTATGTCATTTACGAGGGTTTGGTCTGGAATACTTGGTGCTAAATCCCAATCATACTTTTCACTTGCATCTGTGTAGAACTCCTTCCAAATAGATGTTTCTGTAAGTATGGCTTCATTCTTATCTGCCAGACACAACATTGGAGGGATAGGCTTATCTGTAAATCCGTATTTGAGACGGTGAACATAATAAAGCGTTTGAGCCAATATTGCAGCCTTCGTTTTCAGGCTTTCAAAGTTCTTATCAAACTTAAATTCAAAGAATACCTGTGGCGTATAAAGGTCGTGCCTATCGGCTGTATTATACGATATGCGGAAGTGTTTAGCATAACAGTTTTTAACGTCTTCTTCTGTATGAGTTTTCCTTAATTCCGATACAAAACGGTTAAAGTCAACAGTATTTTTCGCCATGTTTTGAACCTTTATTTGACGTTCGCCATTAACAAACGTATTAACAATTAAACACTTTGTAAATCGCTGATTTTTATGTACTTTTATACTATAATTAACGAAACAAAGGTTATGAACATCTTACAATTCATCTCAACTTTCCCTACCGAAGAAAAGTGCCTTGAACACTTCGCTGCAATGCGTTTGGAAAGAGGGATTAAATGTGAAAAGTGTGGTTGTCAAACGAAACACTACTGGTTGCAAGACCAAAAGCGTTTCAAGTGCAGCAAATGTAAAGCGAAATCGTCTTACAAGGCTGGAACTTTGATGGAAAACAGCAAATTGACCATTCAGCAATGGTTTATGATGCTCCATTTGATGACCTCAACTAAGAAAACCTTCTCTGCCCTTGAAATGCAGCGTCAGTTGGGAGTTAAACGGTATGAGCCTGTTTGGTACGCAATGCACAAAATCCGTTCTACGATGGGCAAACGTGACGAAAAATACAAACTCATGGGCGAGATTGAAATTGATGATGCGTTCTTTACTACTGTTGATTTAGACCGCGACAAAGAAGAAGAAATGAAGCGTGGACGCGGTTCACAAAAGAAAAGTCAAGTGATGGTAATGGTTGAAAGCGTTCCATGTGAGCCAAACAAAAGCAAGCACCGCCCTTCCCGTAAAATGGGTTACGTCAAAATGGTCGTGATGGATGATTTAAGCAGCACAGGCATCAATTACGAAGTAAAGAAAGCAGTTGACAGTCAGACAAAGGTTCTTACAGACGGTTGGAGAGGCTACACAAAACTTCCCGAAGTCGTTGCTACTCACCAACAAGAAACCGTCCCAGCCGAACAAGCCCACAAAAAATTGCCTTGGGTTCATACGAACATCGGAAACTCAAAACGTGTTCTTGACGGTTTCCATCACTCAATCGGCAAAGGATACCTTCAAAACTACCTCAATGAGTTTTGCTACAAATTGAATCGCAGGAACTTTGAATCAGATATGTTTGACAGGGTTATCACAGCAGGGGTAGATGATGTTTGGTACAAGAACAAAGGACAATACTACCGTTGATTTTCAAAGAACTGTTTTTTTGAAGCCTTCCAGTTTTGGAGGTTTTTTTTGTTTTATTTGGGTTTGTGGTTACTTTTGAGGATTAAAAAATAGCCTATCAATATGGAAAGTCAACAAATCGGCAAAGGAATCCAGATTGAAGGATTATCAGGTAAACTTTATTTGTTTATCCTTCGCAAAGCAAATCACGATTTTAGTAAACGTAAGCCTTGTTCCGGGTTGTTCTTTTTCACTAAGGATGTGATTAAAAGTGGAGTACCACACCAACGTATTTTAGGTTACGGAACAGTGGCAGACCTGTCAAAGGTTACTATCACACCCATTCTTAGAACTAAACTGGTTGCATTAGGTGCTACAAATATGTGTTTACTAACACGAACTAAACCATCAGGAATAGAAAAGGTGGAAAAAGACCTTGTATCTATTTTGAACCGTTTGGAGAAGATATAACTGTCCCATCAGGAAGTTCTACGCCTTCATAAAAGCATTCAGGGTCGTTATCAGACGTAAGCCAGTAGTAAAGATTACGGGCAAGAAAACATATCTCTGAATCGTGTTTTGTATGTTTTGATGCAATTTTTAAGCACTCTAATCGTGCATTGATTTCTTCTGTGGTAAATTTTGGTTGAACCTTTGTCATAAACATTCTCCTTTTAGGTTAAAACTTTACAAATAAATATCTAAAATTTTTGAAATGGCTAACTTTTCGGAACTTGAAATTCGTGCTGCTAACATTCTTCTTGATTATGGTAATCCGACTAAGCCAATTCGTATCAATACCTGCTTGGAGTTTATCACTGAATCAGACAAGGCTGAAATCACACCTATACTCTTAATAACTACATCGTTATTCCTTAAAGAATATGGGTTTGTTGAATTATCAGAACTTGGTGCAAATAAAATGTATAAGTTAACAACATGGGGATTCGATTACTTCCGTTCCGGGAAGCGATTTGAAGAATGGCTAAAAGAATTAGAAGAAAAGGAAGCCAAACAGGCCGAAAAAGAGCAACGGGATGATTATTTTAGGACGCTTCAAATAAAGGACTTGGAAGAGAAGATAAACATTATGAACGTAGAACAACGCGACTTCTGGAAAGCGCAAAAACAAAAGAATCTCCAAACCACCCTAATCGCAATCATAAGTGCATTGTTTTCCCTTGTTGCCTTGATGAAAACATGGGGTTTTTTTGATTAAGCGGTTGATATTTAAGTGCTTATGAAATTGGGGTACAATATGCGGATAGTCATTTATAAAAAATGCAGTCGACAGAATGCTTGTCGACAAAAGGGCATTGGTATACACACTGTTGTGTTGCCCGAGCCCAAACAGCCATACGCCCATAGTGGTCAAACCGATAACCCAAAGGGTTACGTAAAAAATGGTTCGACCGTTCAGGAATGGTGCTTTTTGCATACCTTAATTTTTATAAAAGGGTGCTAATGGTTCTCCCTGGATCCAGATCCAGTATACACCGGCTGGTATGCCATGGAGCGTTATGTTTTGGCCGGGTTGCCACAGCCCTTCCCGCACTTTTCTGCCCAGGCCGTCGTAAACCACAAAAGGGCCGGCCTGTCCGCGCAGGCTGGTTACCCGGATCTCGTCGTGGGCCGGATTGGGATAAATGACCATTTGCTGCGGGCCAGAGGGCGGTGCTGTTGTGCGCACAGGCGCCGCGGCGCGCCATACGCCCAAAGAGCCCGTACCAAGATACAAATACCCCTCGTGTTCGCCCAAACAAATCATGCCGGTAATGGGAATGGTGTCGGTTGGTCCGCTCACGGAAGCCCAGGAAAGGCCATTATCCACCGTAGCGTATAAATTACCGTCCAACTGCCCGAAATACAAGGTTTTGCCATTAGAAAAAATCACCGGATAACCAATAGCCCACGTAGGTGGCAGCGTACCAAATGCCTTGGACCATTGCGTTTCGTTTTCGGGTAAATACCACAGGAATGGAAAACCATCGTTGAAAAAGTCGTCGAAAGCAAAAAAACGCCCCTCATTGTAGTAAATCCGGTCTTCCGAATCCGGTTTGACATCCGGTAAAAATGTCCAGCTGGCGCCCCAGTCGTGCGTCATGTAAGATTGCAAAACACCAAAGGGGTTCCGGTAAATGGCCAAAAAATGTCCATTTGCGCCTACTATATTTTGATAAAATTCAAAAGGCCAGGGGTCTTCTATGGGTTTCCAGGTACGGGCGCTGTCTAATGAATACAAGCTCCTGTAGGGGTTGAACAGGTACAGTACCTCATCCCGGAACTCCAGCCGGCTCAGCGGAATATCGGAGGGCAGGTAAAGGATGTAGGATAGATCCTGCTGGAAGGCGGAGCCTTCGCCAACGGCTTTGAACAGTTGCCCGGAGTTGGCAATGATCCAGAAAGTATCCTCTATGGCAACAACCGATCTGACTTCGGGGGGCATTTCGGTGCTTTGCCAGAGGGTATCCCATTTTACCTGGGCTTCGTTGTGCCGGAATATCCCCGTTGGGCCCAGGGCCAGCATGCCTTTAGGACTGGAAAAAAACGAGAAAGCCGTGCCATCCGGGAGCCCCTTGTTTCCATACGAATAGGTGGGCACGGCGCCATCCAGCCGAACCCGGTTCAGACCACTTCCGGGCGAGGCAAACAGGCCACCATTATTCAGCCTGATACCCACCAGATAATGGTCGGTCCTTATTGGGGAAAAAGGATATTCAGGGGCTGCCAGTCCGTTTTCCGGTACGGCATCTGTAAAAGGGAACACAGACCTGTAGATGGCCCCGGTAGCCATGAGCAGGGTATCTTCTTTTTGCCCATACCAGTAATCAACGGATTGAAGCGATGGGTGGGGCGTTACGGGCGTCCAGGATTCGCCGGTATTATCAGAGGCATAGAAAAGGCCGGTATTTCCGTCGGCAATCAGTACCTTGGTTCGGTTGGCAAACTTGAAAACTGGATTGGTTACGCCGGGAGGCAGCGGCAGGGTATCCCAAACCTCCGGATCGCCGTCGTTGTAATAGATTTGGAAAAAAGAATACAGGTACAGGCGGTCTTCACTCCGGATCAGGGATGGCCGGGGTGGAGAGGCAGTACTGAACAATGCCGATTGGAAAAAGGTCGGTTCTGTCCAGTTTTGACCGCCATCGGTGGAATAATACACCCCTACGCCATCTCCGAAATTGAGCAAAATCCAATCATTGAACAGCGCTACAATTTTTCCAATCGGAGTGGTTGAGCATGTGCCTGGTGGAAGGGCCCTGGTAGTCCAGCTGGTTCCGTTGTTTTCGCTATAATACAACAAGGGAGACAGCAGGCCGGATTGATATCTGATAACGGCCACCCGGCCGGCCCAGGCATCCACTTCATGTTGGTAGGGAAAATTAAAGGAACCATGTTCCAAATCCAGTACTTTTTCCCA
>JBIKUE010000190.1:0-7067 GCA_044347755.1 Saprospiraceae bacterium | reverse complement strand
GACGCGGATGACGCGGATTTTTTTGGAACGCGGATGACGCGGATGACGCGGATTTTTTTGGAACGCGGATGACGCGGATGACGCGGATTTTTTTGGAACGCGGATGACGCGGATGACGCGGATTTTTAAAATTGCCTTCGGCAATTTTGTGATTAACTGAAGTTAAAATCTCATGCTATCCTAAAAAAGGCTGCCGAAGGCAGCATGAAAATCCGCGTCATCCGCGTCATCCGCGTTCCAAATCCTAATCCGCGTCATCCGCGTTCCAAATCCATTCGCGTTCCCTGCGTTCCAACCAGCGTTCTACCCTTCGAAGTGGATGGAGAGGGTGAAAGTGCGGCTTAGCACTTTTTCCAGAACGGTGGATTGCTCCAGTCGGTCGTTAAAAATGAGGATATTATTGAGTCCCTGCGACACTTTGATCTCCGGAGAGAAAATAAAGTACGGGAAGAAAAACTGAATTCCGGCGCCGTATTCCACCTGGAAATCCGTGGGCGCAATTTTTACCAGCCCTGCAGCCTGGCGCGTACGTGAATCGCTGGCCACGTCGAAAGAGTATTTCACACCGCCAATAACAAACAGTCGGAAATCGTGGTAAGGCGCTGATTTATAGCGTACGTGAAAAGGCAGTTCCACCAAAACCGATTCAATAGGTCGGGTAACTATGCGGCCACCCTGACCTGGCGGAGTGTACCGGATATTGTGCTCGGTAAACGACAAAGTGGGCAGGAAACGAATATCAAAATATTCGCCTACTTTCAGGTTAGATACGATACCCAGGTTGAAGCCGGGACCGGTAATAGATTCCGCACGGGCAAAGGAGTCGTTACGGATAAATTCTTTAGAGTGAAAAATCCGGTAATCGCTGGCATTATAGCCCAACGTGATCCCAAAATAATAGTTTTTTTGTTGAAAATCGAGATAGTTGAGGTTACTACCTTGATTAAATTGAGCGTTAGCGGTAGGTAATTGCCATTGCAGTAAACAACTGAGCACGATAACCAATCGCAGGCTTCTTCCCAGGATTTGGCTTATTTGGTGGCCGTGTAGATGGAGCATATTCCAAGCGTTAGTCGTTCGCATATTGGATCGTTAAAACCGGTTTTGATTAATATTTCAGTAAATTGGTTGCCTTCAGGGAAAACTTGTACACTTTCAAACAGGTAAGTGTATGCACGCATATCGCGACTAGTCAAACGTCCGATGAGGGGTAAAACGTATTTGAAGTAGCTATTATAGAGCTGTTTAAATGGAAAAACATGTGGTTTGGAGAACTCCAGGATCACAATGCGTCCACCCGGGCGCATGACGCGATACATTTCCGACAAACCTTTTTCCAGATTTTCAAAATTACGCACCCCAAAAGCCACCGTTACGGCGTCAAAGGTACCAGTTTCAAAGCGAAGATGCTCGCTGTCGCCTGTTTCCAGTGTAATTACTTCTGCCAATCCGGCATCCTTAATCTTTACTCGTCCGAATTCCAGCATTTGGTTGGCAATATCAATACCTACTATACGCTTCGGTTTCAGGATTTTAGCCATCAAAATGGCCACATCGGCAGTACCTGTGGCTACATCCAGGATCTCGGCCGGCCTGGCAGGTTTCAGATAAGCAATGGCTTTTTTCCGCCACCAGACATCAATGCCCAGCGAAAGAACCCGGTTCAGCAGATCGTATTTCGGGGCAATCCGGTCGAACATCTGTTCTACCTCTGCTTTTTTGCCCGCTTCTGAGTTGTATGGTTTGACTTCCGACATGTTACAATTTAATATTCTCGACAATTTCCAAACCATAACCAATAAAACCGGTGCGAGGTTTAGGATGATTGGTCAGAAGGCGAATTTTGCAGATATCTAATTCACGCAGGATCTGAGCGCCTACACCAAAATCTTTCTTGCCGATAGCTGTATGAAGTTCAAAACGGTCGGTATTCCCCTCGTCTGCAAGTTGCTTGAAGTGCTGTAATTTGGCCAACAGGTTGGCTTTATCCCCTTGGCGCAGGTACACAAAAGCACCTTTGCCATTTTCGTCAATGGTCTTTAAAGCAGCAGAAATTTGCGTGCCATAGTCTGATAACAAGGACCCCAAAATCCCTCCGGTTTCTGACCAGGAATGTACTCGTACTAATACCGGCTCATCTTCGGTCCATTCGCCTTTTTTTAGGACCAAATGGGTGTCGCCGGTTGGAATATCTGTAAACACAACAGCTTGAAATGTACCATGAATGGTTTGCATGGGAACCTCCATCTCCTTTCGCACCAAACGTTCCGTGCGCATCCGATAGGCCACCAAATCATCGATGGATATAATCTTCAGGTTGTGTTCTTTGGCCACTTCCAAAAGTTGAGGTAAGCGGGCCATAGAACCATCAGGATTCAGGATCTCCACCAATACACCCACCGGCTCCAGCCCGGCCATACGCGCCAGATCTACTGCGGCTTCGGTGTGTCCGGTACGACGTAGTACGCCTCCGGCTTTGGCACGCAACGGGAATATATGACCAGGGCGCGCATAATCACTGGGCCGGGCCGCCGCATTGGTGAGCCACTTAATTCCGGTTGCGCGGTCGTACGCAGAAATGCCTGTTGAACAACCTCGGCCTATCAGGTCGATTGACACAGTAAACGCGGTTTCGTGTAAGGCCGTATTGCTGCTTACCATCAGGTTCAAGCCGAGTTCATCTGCGCGTTTTTCCTCCAGCGGCGTACAAATGAGTCCGCGTCCGTGGGTAGCCATGAAATTCACCGTTTCCGGGGTAATGGTTTCTGCAGCACAAATAAAATCGCCTTCGTTTTCGCGGTCTTCATCGTCTACAACAATGATGACCCGGCCGGCACGGATTTCTGCAATGGCTTCTTCGATGGTATTGAGTTGAATGGTATCTGACATGAAATGAAAGTAAATAAGGAGGGAGCCTCAAAAGTAGCTTTTACCGCAGAGGCGGAGAGGCGCAGAGGTGTAAATAATTGGTTGTCAAGCCCTCTGCGCCTCTCCGCCTCTGCGGTAAAACTAAAATGCGACTTTTAAGACAACCTCATTGTCGGGAATTGCCCGCAAAGGTATTGGGTCCAAGCGCGAATTCGCTACTTTTGCCACGGAATGCAAGCATCTTTGTTTAAAATAAGACAGGAAGGGTACTTTGGCTACATCAATGCCGGGGGAGAGGTGGTCATTGAACCACAATTTTTGGAAGCCGGCGCGTTCCAGAATGGCTTTACCACCGTACGCTTGAACGGACTCTTGGCACTGCTCGACCAACAAGGCCGACTTTACATCAAACGTCTTTACCGTGCAGTAGGTCCATTTTCTGAAGGTCTGGCCCGGGCCCAGGTAGCACGACTTTGGGCCTATGTAAACTTTCAGGGCCGGGAAGTAATCGGGCCACTTTTTGACCAGGCCGGCGATTTTTGTGAAGGCCTGGCGCCAGTTACCTTTGAAGGTCAGGCTGGATTTATCGGCCCCGACGGACAATTTGCCATCAAACCATTGTTCAACCAAACTGGAAATTTCAGCGAAGGCCTGGCTCCAGCCAGCGTAGACGGACTTTGGGGATTTGTGGGTAAAAACGGAAAGTTCATGATTGAGCCTCGCTGGGAAGGCGCCAGTTCTTTCCAAAAGCAATCTGCCGTAATTACCCGAGACGGCAAGTGGGGCCTCTGCAACCGTGCCGGTGAAGAAACCGTACCTCCTCAATTTGATTTCGTCAAGGGACTGGTTCAAGGCGAATTTTTTGATGGTATGGCGCTGGCTTTTCGGGATGGTAAATATGGTTTTGTAAGCCAGGATGGGCACATTGCCATAGAACCTATGTTTGATCTGGCGGGTGATTTCGGTGAAGGCCTGGCCTTGGTTGAAATCAATGGCGCCTTTGGATATGTAGATAAAGCCGGCAAGCTGGTCATTATGCCTAAGTTTGAAGATGCCGGGGTCTTCTCGGATGGCCTTGCACAAGTATGCGTAAATGGCCGCTGGGGCTATATCAATCCGGAAGGACAAATTGTTATCCCACCTACCTTCCAATCTGCCACACCCTTCCGTCAGGGTCTGGCACTTACCGTTCATGACGGAAAGTGGTTGTATATTAATCGCCAGGGGCAGAGGGTCTGGGCGGAGTGAGTGTTTTAGTATCTGAGTGTTTGAGTTGGCGTTCGGCTAGGTATGAGTATTGAACAAAAGCTTTTTTGGTTCCTTAGAGCTACTCAGCCGAACGCCAACTCAAACACTCAAACACTCAGGCACTCAAACACTCACATATCATACGTCAGTTCCACTACATCCGTTTCCGGGTGCGACTGGCAGGTGAGAATGTATCCGTTTTTGACTTCTTCGTCATCGAGTGCGTAGCAGGCATCCATGCGGACTTTGCCGCTGGTAAGTTTGGCCATACAGGTAGAGCAAGCGCCCGAGGTGCAGGAATAGGGCGGATCGTGTTTTGCTTTTACCAGTACATCCAAAATAGTGGCGCCTTCCGGAACAGGAAGTTCTATCCGATTTCCTTTAAGTTGTACAATCACTTTTTTGCCGCCTGTCCCATCCGCAAATTCACCTGGCGTATGGGTAGCGTTCACAAAATGTTCGGTATGAATTTGCTTGGCCTCGATGGCACGGCCCATCAGTGTAGCTTTCACCAGATCCGCCATATCGCCAGGGCCACAAATGAAATACACACAATCTGACTCAGGGCCGTGTGGCATATTTTCATCCATAAACGTGTTGGTCAACTTGCCATTGATCCGCCCGATTTTACCATTCCAATTGCTGGTGCTTTTTTTGAACATCCCAAATATGCCTCCGCCTGCGCTTTCTTTCTTGGGTTGGCTTAGTACGTGTTCCACGTGCAATTGACCGGCATAACGCTCTGAAAGGTGATCGAGCGCATCCCTGAAAATGATGTTCTCTTCGTTACGACTACCATACAGCAGGAAAATGGCACTCATGGGCTCAGACTCCAACGTGGTCTTGATAATCGACATGATAGGGGTAATTCCGCTGCCTGCGGCAAACATGTAGTAGGTGCGCCGTTTTTCCGGGTGCAACTCGTGATAAAATCGGCCGGCTGGCGGAGCCACCTCGATGGTGTCGCCAGCCTGAAGTTGATCGTGTAACCAGGTAGACACCTTACCTCCGGATACTTTTTTAACCGTGATAGCCATATCCTGATCTAATGGACTGGACGACATGGAATACGAACGGCGCAATTCATGTCCGTCCAACTCGGCTCTGATAGTCAGATATTGGCCTTGTTTATAGGTGAAAAGATCCCGGAGTTCAGTCGGTATATCCAACACCAGGGTGGCGGTATCAGACGTTTCGGCTATTTTTTGTTTTATGGTAACGGCGAAAAAATCCATGTTTATAAGGATGGCTGATGATTAGGTTAGCGCGGCGCAAAATTACGTCCTCCAAACAGGATATAGCAGTAATAGTTGTCCGTTGTTGCCGGAAAATGGAATTCATCAAAATCTCGATGGGAATCATTTACCTTAGCCCTTGAAAATCAGCCATTGTTCTCTTAAACACAAAACAAGAACAACATGAGGAATAACAACCTTTTGACGTACGTCCTGTATGCCCTGCTAGGCACCTTCATCATTGCTGCCGGGTATTACGCCTGTCAAAAACAAAAAGAGAAAAAAGAACAGGCTGCCCTTGAAGCGGCTGAACTGGAAGAAACCCTGCGGGATATGGGATATGCTTCTGATGATGCAACAGATTCAGGTAGTTCCCATTCTGGAGCTGATTCCATCCCGGTTTCTGCCAATAAGCCAGGCTCCACGGCACAAAAACCAGGAGCAACAGCACCACCACCGAGCGCTACTCCAACCACCGCCCCTTCAAGCAAGGATCAAAAGCCCGTTTCTGCACCGGCAACGAACACCTCTACCAAAAGTACTCCAACTGCCACTGTTGCACCAAAACCTAATACCACCGCCACCACCAAACCACCAGCTGTAAATGGCCCGGGATCTGGCAGATGGGCCGTTCGGGCGGGTACCTTTAGTGTGATGGATGGCGCCCGCAAACGTCTGGAACAGGTGATCAAAGCAGGCTACCCAAATGCCGAGATTTCTAAAACCAAAGATGGAAAAGCCGCGGTAGTAGTGTATCGTTCCAACGACAAATCATCAGCAACGCGGGTAGCTGATGATCTCACAAACAAAGGCATTGATGCCGCAGTATTTGACCGGCAGAACTAGGGAATATCCAATATCGAATATCCAACAGCAGAATGTCCAAGTAGGTCGGGGGCTGGGCATCAGCACTTTTGCAAACATGAGCTATCCTGAGTTTGGGGTGGCTCATGTTTTTTTTGGAGCAGAGCCTCTTTATTGGCAATTAATGGTCGGAGCTATTCCATATAATGGCACATTGGTCATCCATTCCTGCTCCCTGTATGGACTCATGGAGGTACGGAAACAGCGCTTGGGCTTGTATTTTTCAAAAAACACTTTAAGGCTTTTTGATTTCAAGTTTTCTTCAGCCTTGACTTCTATAGGCACGATTTCGTTTTGATGTTGCACCAAAAGATCTACTTCGGCTGTGGCATTTGTGGCAGTCCAATAATATAAATCATGGTTTATTACCAATTGTTGTACGATGAATTGCTCCGTTAATGCGCCTTTAAATTCGGTTAGAATAGCATTTTTCTCCAACAGTATTCTGGCATCAACTTTTCCAAAAGCATTCAATAGGCCCACATCTTCATTTTTGCCAAATTCTTTCATCAACCAGGTTTTCCCAACCTGCCTTGCACCCTGTAGTATTAAAGGTTTGCGGTTGGGAGATTTTTTCCAACTGCATAATGATTCGTACAGGGATCTTTTCATTTTTTGTTTGCTTTAGCTGCGTGGAATTACATTTTTTCGTTTGAATAAATGCAATACTACACATTTTTTCAAACGAAAAAATGTGTATCCATCATCATTTACCCTTGAAAAAGGGTAAAAACTTAGGCACGCAACCCAAGCTTATGTAAATTTGTTTTGTTGAATAAATCTGGTTCATGGAATTGTCGAATGACATATCGGTATTAAAGGATTTGGTCAAAATCTTGTTTGCCAGGGTTG
>JBIKUE010000147.1:0-10366 GCA_044347755.1 Saprospiraceae bacterium | reverse complement strand
AAGCATACTGCCTTCAGGCTTTATTTTCATCGTGATGATTATGCTACCATCTTCTTCAAACTTGTATTCAGTGGCCATGTTCTGTATTTTTGACCCTAAATGTACATCAAATGGGAATTACACCCATTCAAACTCATTTTTAATTTCTTTTCTACCTCCTCTACAGTATCCTTAAATACGATGTCAGTATCCATCATATCCTGGACGGCCTTGCACGAATAGATTACGGTACTGTGATCCCTGCCACCAAATTGTTCACCAATGGATTTTAAGGACTTATTGGTGAGTTTTTTGGCCAGATACATGGATAACTGGCGGGCAATGACGATATTCCGCTTACGTGTTTCATGGTGAAGTTTATCTACCGGCACACTAAAATGCTCTGCCACCAGCTGCTGAATGAACTCCACTGTTATTTCCTTATTAATGGTAGTGACAAAATTTCTGATCACTTCTTTAGCCAGCTCCATATCCACATCGCGACGGATCAGCGTACTTTGGGCTAAAAGGGAAACCATCACTCCTTCCAGTTCACGGATGTTGTTTTTGATATTGTAGCAAATGAACTCAAGTACATCGGTTGGAATATCTACCCCTTCCTCTTCCATTTTGGTTTCGAGGATGGCCATTCTGGTTTCCAAATCCGGCGCTTGGAGGTCCGCGCTAAGCCCCCATTTAAAACGGGAAATCAATCGGTCTTCCATGCCTTCTAAATCCTTTGGCGCACGGTCAGAGGTGAGAATGATTTGTTTGCCGTTCTGATGCAACTGGTTAAATATGTGGAAAAATATCTCCTGCGTTTTTTGTTTGCCCGAAAGGAACTGAATGTCGTCAATGATCAGTACGTCAATCATCTGGTAGAAGTTGACGAAATCATTTACGGAGTTATTCTTAATAGCCTGGATGATCTGGTTGGTGAATTTTTCTGCGGAAACATACAACACAGCCTTTGATTCAATCCGGCTAACAATATCATTGCCTATTGCCTGTGCAAGGTGTGTTTTTCCCAGTCCAACATCTCCAAAAATAAATAATGGGTTAAAAGCGGTCCCTCCAGGCTTTTTTGCAATGGCTAATCCTGCATTACGGGCCAATCGATTACAGTCGCCTTCAATAAAATTATCAAAGGTGTAGTTGGGGTTCAATTGCGGATCTACCTTAATCCGCTTAATGCCAGGAATGACAAACGGATTTTTGATCATCTCTGCATCAAATGAACCCGGTACAGGCTCACTATCCTTATCAGAAGATGGTCTTGCGTCAATTTTACCAGATTGGGTGCCATTGCCTGCTGGCATAGCGCCACTTTCCGGGATATGGTATACCAGCCGTCCGCGTTCACCCAACTCCTGCCGGATGCTCTTTTTTAGTAACTGTACATAGTGTTCTTCAAGCCACTCAAAGAAAAACTTATTGGGTACCTGAATCGTAAGTACCTCAGCATCAAGATGCACCGGCTTGATTGGATCAAACCAGGTCTTGAAACTTTGCGGGCTAACACTTTTTTTGATGGTACGCAGACAATCGTCCCATACCATCTGGCTGTCTCTTGTCATACCAGATAGATACATTTGGTTGCCGGGAACATCCCGTCATTAGTTCAAATCGGTGAAGCTGTTCAGTCGAGTAGGACGACAAAGATTGAGCTTCTTGGCGACCTGGACAAATAGAATTGAAGTTTTTTATCGATTTTTTTTTCTCGTTTTCAAAAGGAGTTGAAAACGAGCATTTTGTGAAATCAAGGAGTCAAACAGCGCTCGATGAAAAAATCGCGAAACTGATTTTTACGATATTTCAAAATATTAAATTGTACAAAATTAAATATTCAAAATAATAAACGTAATATGTGACAAGATTCAAACTATTTAAAGATACCTAATTTTCACTCATTTATGTTTGAAACATTTTCAAATAAACAGAGGAAAGGTTCAAGCGCCTTGAAAGTCAGCAGGTAAGTAAGATAATTACAACCTAAAAAAACAAACTGTTTTGCGAATCGATGGATTCGCAAAACAGTTTTCCAAAAGCTGGCAAAAAGCAGCGTAATAGTGTAAAAAACAGCGTAATAATAATGTTACAAATTGGGCCAAATTGACAACTTATACATTATCAAGCAATTGACTAGAATAGCTTCCCAGCTTCGGTTCGGACTGCCATGATCGCAGTCTGTAAAGGTGTAATTTGCTGCTCATCCATCAATTTCAATAAGGCATCTGCCAAAGCTTCCGAGTCGCTTTCAGGGTCTATATCCTGGCCAGTCATGGTCACCATCGCCAATGTGTTGTTTCTGGCCATCCTGATAATTTGCCATAATGTATCTGAAACATACAGCTGCTGGGAAACATTGTGTTCAAACTCCTGATTAATGGCCATTAGCAGCACACCACGCAACTCTCGAACTTTCATGCCTGGCATTCGTACACGAAGCATCGTATTAGCTACATCGGCTCTGTCACATAACAACATCAGTCGCTCATAAGCCGACAACCTTACGGGTAGCGTTACTTTTTGGGCCTCATTTCTTAACATCGCATGATCGATACGCTGACGCTCATCCAATAACATCTTAAGCAAGTAATAGGCTGTTGCTCCAACGATTACTGCGGGAATGCTTAACTTCAACAACTCCAGAAAGAACTCCATAATTTTAAATGTGGGGAATGTGATAATATTGGGAATGGGGCAAAGGTATGAAGCTTGACTAAACATTTTTTAACGCCAACTGTTATCTGTTTCGTACTTTTGCTCCACTAAAAGGTATTACAATTCATGGGAACGATTACTGATAACCATACCACTACAGCTCCAATCCATTTAACAGAAGGTGCTGTTGAACAACTGAACCTCATTCGGCAGCAGGAAAACATTCCTGGCGACTATTTTCTTCGTGTTGGAGTGAAGGGTGGCGGTTGCTCAGGGTTTTCTTACGTACTTGGCTTTGATAAAGCCCAGGAAGCGGATGAAACCTTTAAAATTAATGGTATTCAGGTCATCATGAATAAAGCACATGCCATTTATCTTCTTGGCATGGAGGTAGACTTCCACAATGGCTTGGAAAATCGCGGCTTTACATTTGATAATCCAAATGCTAAAAGCACCTGCGGCTGTGGAACCTCCTTTGCTGCCTAAAACTTTAGGTGCTGTCTGAATAAGCACCTTAGTTGACCACCGTTACGGTTCCTTGGAATCTCTTCAATTTTCCATCTAAAAATTCTACCACCACAAGGTATGGATATACTCCTGGATGTGCGCCCTGCCCATCCCAACGGCCGTTCCATCCCAATCCAGGAGCATTGGCAGGAAAATTTTGACGCTCATAAATCAAACTGCCGCTGCGACTGAATATCTGCATGGAAGCAATTTGCTTCACGCCAGCTCCGGCAAATAAGGTAAAATATCCATCTTCGTCTGTACTTCCTGGTTTAATCGCATTCGGGAGATAAAGCGGGGCAGATGCGATTTCCACGACTTGTTGATCCATATCTACACATCCGTTCTGATCCTTTACTGTCACTGTAATTTGGGTAGTTTCCTGTATGCTGATGGCTTGACGAAGCGTATCCTGTTGGTTAAATAACTCCTCGGGGCCCCAGGTTATTTCCTGTAAAAACTCCCTTTCCACACTCGTTATAGCGCGTAATCCAAAAGTTTCACCGGATGTAACAACACCTGAAGTGGTTTCCAGCTTTACCGAAAGAGCAGCAGGTTCTTTTAAGGTGATTTTCCACTGCCTGACAGCTCCGTTGGCATCCCGAACGTATAGGGTGTAAACACCTGCCCATAGCCTGTCGAATGTAGGATTCGTAGAGAAATTCTGACCATCCAACGAATAGTAAAAAGGGGTAATCCCGCCGTAAACGGCATCCACATGGATAGCTCCATTACGGAATCCATAGCATTGGACCGGGGTAATAAGTGTGCGAACACTGTCAACGCCCTGCCCTGAAACGGTTCCGGGAGTTATGGTAATCCACAGGAGGAAAAAAGCTACAATAAAACACTTGTTCATGGGTAAGAGATAGATCTTGATTAAATGGAACAACGAATGAAATCCAAGAACAACCCTGCTTGCCATTCGCTGCCCGAAGATAAGATTTTTTGAAAAAATGACTACTATTGCCTACATTTAATCGACTTCGCCGTGTATATGACAAACAACCTGCCAAATATGTTGCACATGGCAATGGGTCGCATGTTTTTTGTGGCTGGATTCATCATTTGCTTGTTATTAGCAGGTTGCAATAATCTTCCACCTAATGCATTAACAAATGTTTTAACCACAACCCAACATTTTCAAATGGGTGTCAATACCGGATATTTCCCTCCGGAATGGACAGATCAAAAGCAAATTGCCCTGGCAAGGGAATATGGATGCCGTACCTTGAGAACCGGTTTATTTCATAATGTTTTGGAACAATGGGGATATGACGAAAAAAGGGAGGCCTTACTTTTTGCCAGACAACAAGGGATTGTAAATGTCGTAGGTATTTTGGGTTACCCATCTCTTCAGGCGCAGGACACCGCAAACCAATGCCAGGGAAATACTGCTACAACTTTTAAAGGACTTTACCTTCCTGTTTGGAAAGGACCGTCGGCCATTAATGAACAAAATACCTATGCGCTGTATGTATGGAAGGTTGCCAACACATTTAAGGGCTTAATCCGGATTTATGAAGTTTGGAATGAACCAGACGCCGGATGGGGAGGCCTGGAAAAGGGACAGTCAGGCAACTGGTGGGACGCACCTCCCCCACCCTGTCAAACAGGCTTGAAAGCCTCCATATTTTCGTACATCCGAATGCTGCGCATAACCTATGAAGTAATAAAAAAAGTGGATCCTGATGCCCTTATAGCAGTGGGCGGTCTTGGCTGGCCTGCTTATTTGGATGCGATCTGCAGATATACAGATCAGCCAGAATCAGGCATAGCAGATCATAAGTTATATCCACTAACCGGTGGTGCTTATTTCGACTGTATGAGTTTCCATGCGTACCCTCATCAGTTTGCTATGGGCAGTATAGATACGTTTCCAACGCGATATTATTCCAATATAGCCATAAATGGTTTTTGGCAACGAAAATACCAATTGGAACAGGTACTGCTTCACCATGGGTATGACAATGTCAAATACCCGAAAAAAAACTGGATCTGTTCGGAATTCAACCTGCCCAGGATAAGCTCGAAAGGGCCATGGGCCAACCCTGAAACACAAACTGACTTTGCGATAAAAGCATTTGCATCTGCACCCGGGCATGGTGTGAGTCAAATGCACCTTTACGCTCTTTCAGATGGTGGCCATTTTCCCGAAACAGATTCAGAATTTGCATTCATGGGCATGTTCGCGTCTTTGGACACAACGGTTTTTTCCCAACCCAAGCCACATCCAATCGCAAAGGCGATGAAGCAACTCTACCAACTTACTCAAGGCTTTTATTTTAGTTCAATCCATACAGCAGACCTAAAACTACCTTCCTATTTATCAGGAGGTGCATTTGAAGATAAAAACGGACAAATAACTTTAATTCTTTGGCAAAATGACGTTAGTCATCTGCCAAAAGAGGGGACTGTTTATAATTTGCCCGAAAAATGGCGCACCAGACATTGGACATGTTACCCTATTGGTTCAGCTTTTGCAACAGAGCCTCGTGGAATACATCAACAAACCATACCAATCCCTGAATATCCCATTTTGTTGAAAACAGATGAATACTGGCACTAGGGTGTTTCTAAAAGTACCCAACTAAATCTTATTTTATGATAAAGCCCTACCACTACTTTTTTTTTCTGACACTTTTTACCTGCTTAGGGCATGTGAAATCTCAAACTATCCGGCATTTCGATTGCTCCTATAGTCCCACCCTGACATTCATAACTGTTCCCGGAAATCGAAATAATACACAACAATGGGGACACCAGGTAGTCGCAGGTTGGAGCTGGGCAAAGTCGCCCAGGTTTTCTTATCATGCGGGGGTTGGATATTCCTTTTTGCAGGCAGAATACCAATTTGATATTAATTCGACCAGTGAAACGCTGAATACATGGTACAGACACCATGACCTGATTTTTCCATTGCAAATAAAATATGCCTTTTCAGATCGGCCAAGCCGGATTTATAGCATTGTAGGCCTTGTCCCCAGCTTCAATATTGGAAGAAAGGTATTGGAAACCAGAAGTTCATCCACCCATTCATGGGTTAGAGACGCTACCGATGAACAATATTATGACCGATTCGACATGCCTTTGTCGGTCGGTGCAGGGTATAGCTTTTCCTGGAAAAATATCGGTCATGTGTATATCCAGCCTACGTTCAGAACCAACCTTGCCACCGAGTTTTTTTATTTCTTCAGGTATTTGTTTGGCCGGAAAAGCAGTACCAACGATGATCCTCCTGCCTGGAGTAGCCTTGGCATGACATTGGGATTTGCGTGGTAATAAATTGAGCCCTCCCGAAACAAACAGGAGGGCTCAATAAAAGGGATTTATTGACGGATTTTAGAGCTTGTTCGGGATTTGGATTTTGGGCTCCAACCGGCAAATTTTATTTTATTTTTCGTTATCCCGAGTGATCGGGACGCCGTAGGCTCTCGGCTATGGCTGCAAATTTTGCCTTAACTAAAATAAAATTTGCTCGCTTTCGCCTCAAACCCAAATCCCGAACAAGCTCTTATACACGTTCTATGACAATCGCCGTTGCCCCTCCCCCTCCATTGCAAATCGCAGCAAGGCCATATTTTCCATTGCGATGTTGCAGAACGTTATTTAGCGTTGTAACAATACGCGCTCCAGACGCTCCCAACGGATGGCCCAGGGACACTGCACCGCCGAACACATTGGTCTGGTCATGGCTGATTTCCATAACCTTTTCAAAGGCCATGGTTACCACTGAGAAAGCTTCGTTGACCTCAAAAAAGTCAATATCATCTTTAGTCAAACCTGCCATTTTTAACGCTTTAGGTGCTGCAATGGTTGGCGTGGTGGTAAACCATTCGGGCTCTTGTTCAGCATCAGCGAAACCACGAATTTTGGCTATCGGTTGAAGTCCAAGTCGTTTAACAGCTGCTTCACTGGCCAGAATTAATGCCGCAGCACCGTCGTTAATAGTGCTGGCATTGGCTGCCGTTACCGTGCCATCAGGTGTAAAGGCCGGACGCAATCCAGGTATTTTATCGAACATCACTTTTTTGAACTCTTCATCCTCCAGAATTTGAACTGGTTCTCCTTTTTTCTGAGGAATACTTACCGGCACGATTTCCGTTTTAAACAAACCAGCTTCTGTGGAAGCCGCTGATCTTTTATACGAGTCAATGGCGAAAGCGTCCTGGGCTTCTCTGCTGATACCGTATTTTGCAGCTGTTGCATCGGCACAAACACCCATCGCCTTTTGGTTGTAAACATCGGTCAGACCATCTTTGGCCAAACCATCAACGATTTCTCCATTGCCATATTTGTACCCCCAGCGTGCATTGGGAATGTAATAAGGAATTTGGGACATATTTTCCATCCCTCCGGCCACCACGATATCATTCAAACCGAGCATTATACTTTGGGCTCCCAGGGTAATACACTTCATGCCGGAGGCACAAACTTTATTAATAGTAGTGCATGGTACCTGGTCCGGAATACCGGCAAACCGTGCAGCCTGGCGCGCTGGCGCCTGTCCAAGGTTGGCACTAACTACATTACCCATTAAAACCTCATTGACCTGGTCCGGAGAAATACCAGCCTTTTCCAGTGCGCCCTTAATGGCAGCAGCGCCTAATTGGGTTGCGGATACTCCTGCCAGGTTACCTCCAAAGCTTCCAATGGGGGTTCTAACGGCAGCCACGATAAAAACTTCTTGCATATGATGTTAAATTGGTTAGGCGAATGATTCTGGTCTGAAAATGCAGTATTAATGCATTTTGGAGCGTTTGGCCATCCAGGTTTGCAAAATGGGAACGAACCCTTGTTGAATATCTGCCTCTACAAAATCGATCTTAAATTGCAGACATTTCATGCGGAGTTGCTCCTTGAAGGCGCCAACCTGGCTGGTGTAATATTCTTTAACCTGATTAGGTTGCAACCGAACTTCTTCCCCGCTCTCCATGTCCACGAAAATATAGGGGCGGTTTTCAAATTCAAAATCTAGTTCCTTGCTCTTATCAGTCACATGAAACAGGATTACCTCGTGTTTGGCATGTCTAAGGTGACGAAGTGCCGAAAAGACCTCCTCAGCTTTATCCGGCTGCTCCATCACATCTGTAAATACAACTACCATGGACCGGCGGTGGATGGATTCCGCTACCTGGTGTAGACTTGCCGCCAAATCGGTTTTTTTGTTTAACTGAGGTTGTTCGATTAACTCCATCAACTTGTTTAGCAGTAATCGATAGTGGACCGTGCTTGACTTTGCATTTGTGGTAAATCTCAAGTCGTCATCAAAAACGGTGAGTCCGAAAGCATCCCGTTGTTTTTTAAGCGCATTCATCAACACAGCAGATGCCTGAGCCGCAAAGCATAGCTTGTTGCTGTACTTGTACTTCTGAGGATTTTTCTCATCCCAGGGATAATACATAGTTGAAGAGGCATCCAACACAATCTGGCAACGCAGATTAGTTTCCTCTTCATACCTTTTACTGAAAAGCTTATCAGTGCGCCCATATACTTTCCAATCCATATTTCGGGTGCTTTCCCCCGGATTGTACAACCGATGTTCTGCAAATTCCACAGAAAAGCCATGAAACGGGCTTCGGTGAAGGCCAACAATAAAGCCCTCTACAACCTGTTGGGCCAGCAGCTCAAGATTACTTCCAAGCGCTCTGATATCCTGACTTTCAAGAATTTGAGACATAAATGCAACTTTTGGGTTCCTTAACGCCAAATTGAATTCGATTGGCAAAGGTAGGGCATTTCAAACACTTTGGGGCGAATCTGGTTTATTGTTCAGGCAGGTATTTAACTTATCAGCCGAAAAATGCCTTGTCCGGCACCCTACATTTCACGAACCCAAATGCTATCACTTACCTACCTTTGCGGCAGATAAATTTTACTTGCATTAAGATGAAAAACAAAAGTTTGTGGTTGTTGTCAGGCTACCTTTTGCTCACCTTCGGCGTCACTTCTATTGTGATGGAGTTAGTAGGCACTCACTGGTATTTTTTGGGATGGCTTGAAAAACTGGGGCGTTTACCAGCCTTTGTGATCAAAATACTCATGATCATCGTAGGAATTGTAGTCATTGTTTTTGCCAGAACAGACTGGGAGAAAGAAAAAAAGAACCAGGAATACTAAATAATTCAGTATCTACCTATGAAAATCAGGCGAAAACTAGCAGGCTGCCTGGCTTTGCTTTTCACCTCTTTGACCTTGTACGGTCAGCAGGATTCTGTTCGGAATCCTAAGGCTCTTGAAGTATTCGACATTGAAAAAGCTCCTGAATTTCCTGGCGGTGAAAAAGCCATGATGCAGTTTCTGTATGATCATATAAAGTATCCCAAACTGGCTCTGGAGAATATGGTTAAAGGAACGGTTGTGATTTCTTTCGTAATAGACAGGGACGGAAGCATCACAGATTCCTACATTCTCAAAGATATAGGCGCTGGTTGTGGAAGCGAAGCGTTAAGGGTTGTCAATTCCATGCCAACCTGGATACCTGGCCATGCAAAAGGAGGCCCGGTTCGGGTCAAGTATTCGTTGCCTATTCACTTCAATGTTTCCCATTCAAAATTAACCCAAACATTGGGGGATAACCTTCTGACTGCTGTTCCTCCCTTATACACCGAACAGGAAACCTGGGATCTGATTCGTACTGCTGCAGAGGTCACCAGCTTATCCGGCCCGATCAAACCTGAAGCCCCATTCTCTGTTGCCAATAGCAACGACAGGCAGTTTATCAAACAATTAGAGGCCGCCTTCGGCACTAAACTTCGGGAAAAAGACAAAAAGGAATTTATCAGCCTCAAAGAAGTAAGCCATTACTTTTATCAATCTCAATTTGCGCCGGAATTCCATATGGGGCCGAATTACAGCAGTAAATTTGCGCGGCTTCTCACCTCAAGAGAAGATTTTGACCTGCATGCAGAAGGATTAGGGGTCCTGGGTTCCTTGAAAATTCCTCAAGGATTTAAAGTCATTTTGTACAGCAAGAAAAAATTCAAGGGTAAAAAACTGGAAATAAATGCCGCAGATGGTGCGATAGAAATCCCTAACCTGGGTGAAGACCTATCTGCCTTTCCGCAAATAAAAAATGGAGATCCTGCATTAAACTGGAGCTATAAAACCCAATCAGTACAGATCATTCAGCCGAAAAAGTTTCCACCCAGAAACTAGTGTTGACAGGAGTATCAACATGAGTCATCCCGAATTTTTCATGGTTGTTCCTGTTTAT
>JBIKUE010000012.1:0-72091 GCA_044347755.1 Saprospiraceae bacterium | reverse complement strand
TTAAACTGGAGCTATAAAACCCAATCAGTACAGATCATTCAGCCGAAAAAGTTTCCACCCAGAAACTAGTGTTGACAGGAGTATCAACATGAGTCATCCCGAATTTTTCATGGTTGTTCCTGTTTATATGACCAAATCGCATCCCGGACCTCGCAAGAGGTCCAACTTACGCCGTGAGGTTGGACCTCTTGCGAGGTCCTAAAATCACATAACCCATGTTGCTACAAAGGTTAGACCTCTGCCGAGGTCTGCTGCGCAAAGCCATAAAACAAACATGAGCCGCAGCAAAATTCGGGATGACTCATGTTTGTAAGACTATGCGCTTTATTTTGGGAAACTAAAGCCTTTTGCAATGGCCTGTTCCACTACAGTTTGAATCAGCACATTATCAAGTGTTTCCGTGTCACCAGACTGTTTATTTGACTCTTCTGCCATATATAGAGCCATTTTTTTCTCCATTTCAGCAAGTTCCTTTTTAATGAGACTCCTTTCTTCCGTCAGTTGTACAATCTTTTTTTCAATTTCATCTTTACTCATTCCTTTAAAGGCCTCTGGCATCGACCTTTCATCCAGTTTTCCTACGAACTCTTTGTCTTCTTTTGCAGCATCTACCACATCCCAGTCTTCATTCTTGTAGGTTCCTTTAGATTTAGCTGCAGCTCTGTGGGCTACATTGGAAGAGCCGTAAAATAAAGCGTTTTTGTCTTGTTCCACCTGCCTCATTTTTTTCATATTGCCATCTTTCCCATAACCAATATAGGTGCTGTTCAGTCGCTCGTTTAATTCGATCACCTTACCATCATAAGGTGTGTTGATATGGACCACTTTTTTGTCTGTATCAATAATCATGTACTTGCCTTTGCCTGATTCTGCACCACTTTTCCACTTAGTTTCCACGCCGGTACCATAATCGCCACAATAAATAGTGTTGATGATAATACCACGGTCGGCCGCGGTTCCACAGCTGTTTTTATAATTTTTAGGCCCCTGATCAAACGGCTCATTTCCGGCAATGACTATGATGCGAAGATCGTTGGCGTTGTCAGACCAGGGAATTTCTTTCAGGGAGGTACTAATAACCCAACCACAGTATTCACTGCCGCCATTGGTTTTTAACTGAAACAGTTTTTCAGAGAGCCCGTCCAAATCAGTGTTTAATGGATGAACCAGCCGGATGTGGCCATTAGAGGCTTCCAAACCATCATTTCCGTATTCGTATAAGGCGATTTCAAGAGACACCCCTTCATTATGTCGTTGGGCATCTGCAAGCCGGTTAACCATTTTCCAAAGTTGTGCTTTGGCCTGGTCGATAAGCCCGTCCATACTATTACTGGTATCGAGCAATAAGGCAACCTGAATTTTGGCGTTGGTATTTTTACCCTCAGGCTCAACAAAAGCAACCGATTTGGCCAACGTTTGGGGCATTGGAGGCTCCACTGTTGGTTTACAGGCAAAGTTGAGAGGTAAAAGAAGAAAGGAAAAAAGGAGTGACTTGTGCATGGCAATAAAGGTTTGGTGATTGGTATTTGCCATACACGATGCCGGAAAGCATAAGATTACATAAGGTTCTCAGGATTTTTCTGTCTTTTTTTTGCGGTAAGGGCAATGTCTGCAGCCACTACCACAACATTGGCCTCTTTTTAACAGGAAGTGCTCTGTTAAAACCCAATTACCCCTTTCTATATAATAGTCAACCCCTTGCACAAGAGGTTCCGTTGAGGCAGCAGGTGTTATCTTCTTATTGTCCGACATGTTATACCTGACAACAGCTATTTCCTTAAAATGTTGAAAAAGGTGTTTTTGCTACATTTAGAGAAAACCTAGGTTAGTTTTCGTTTTAGAAAAACAAAAAATCCCCTGCAAAGATTAGTCTGCAGGGGATTTTCATGGTGAATTGGCAGCGGAATTACCGCAAAATGCTCAACTTTCGAACATTACGACCATTTTGACTTTCGAGGGAAACGAGGTAAAAGCCATTGGCCAGACTGTTTATATCTAAAGTGAAGGTATTCTCTCCTTGCAGAAAGCTTACCCCTTGTTGGATGGAAACTGTTCTGCCGGCCATATCTGTAACACGGATAGCTGCTTCGAATGTTTCATCAGCATTCACGAGCAAGTTAACTTGCGCATCATTGGCCGGATTTGGAGAAATTTGCCAGCCGCTCAGACCTTGAATATCAACTGTTGAAGTGGTGCTGGTATTCGGAGTTTTGAAGTTTCTGGAACGGAAAGCGGCACATCCAACCAAATGGTTGAATGGCTTTACCCGCCAGTAATAAGTTCTGTTTGGCTGCAAGTTGGTTATCAACGTGCTGGTTCCGGATACGATAATCGTTTGCGCAAATTGAGTACCGAAAGTGGATACGATATCAATATCTACCAGGTAATGGGTTGCCCCTGCAACTTGCTGCCATTCCAGGAGAACCTCATTGTAGAAAGGAACAGTACCGGCATGAGCAGGTCCGACCAACAAATCTGTGGGCGTGGTGATGCTTGTTGCAACCGGGCTGAAAGTATTATCCAGGTAATTACGGGATGCGCTGTTCAAATCGGCATTCATGATATCGATTTGATCTTGCGTAAATACATAAGTACTACAACTCAGGAAGTAGCTCATGTAGTTATTTTCATTGGGGTCAACAAGTGTACCCAATGGATCCTTTGCGCCGCCGGTGTAATTGTTGCAACTATTGGAAATAAATCCAAAATTATAGTCTGGTGGAGTGTCACAAATTTCATCTGCAGAAGAGGAACAGTTGGTTCCGTTCTGGCGCTCCGTGGTGATACCACTTCCAAGGGGAGAAACTACCGGTGCGTTTGGCCATGTTGAATTGGATGGATCAAACGGGTCATTTTCATAACCAAAGAAGGTGTGTGGCAGTGTAAACAGGTGCCCCATTTCATGTGGAAGCGTACTGTTTGGCTGGGCACCATTAATTTCCGTCTTGCGGCTTACAATCCAGTCTTGAGGAATGTTGTAGTAAGCAAGCGTTATTCCTGGCTGGTTGTTGCCAGACACAGGAGATTCAACAACAAACACATTGATTGCGTTATTGTGGCGACGTAGATTCATCAACAATGTATTGGATTGATTCTCATATACATTGTTGTTGTTGATGGATTTGTTGAACAAGCCGTAGGTGGGATGTTCCCTGAGATAGAACTGCATTCCAACAGGTTCATAGGCTGCGTTCAGAGCACACAATTGCTCCAGAATTCGGATCTCTTTGTGCTTTCCATTTCCATCCGCATCGCCTACCAGGTGAAAGTGGATGGGAACGTACTTGGTTTCACTGCGATCACTTGCTGCAGCACGCATGGCTTCCATTACCATTTTATTTTCCCGCAGTCTTGGGAGAAGATCAAGTTGGTCTTCGGCATTACCGCAGACGTGAGGCGCCACCTGGCTATAAGCAGGGAGACAGGCTAATGAAACAAAAAGGAAAAACAGCAACCCTTTTTTCATGGATTCGAAGTTAAATTTATGTAAATAGAAAAGAACTCAAAGTGTAGACAACCAAATGCAATTCATCCCCTAAAGATCGGAGGAATTCATGAAAAAAATCTGCTTGTGGACTCGCGACTTTTCCCACGATCAAGTTTGTCCGCGCAAATTTAGATATTTCAACGGTAAGAATAATGTAAGCAAGTGGCAATTCTAAAGGTTTTTGCAACCTTTGCTTTTAGATAGGGCTCCATCTGTTTGAATCCAGGAACTGGCGGATGCCTGTGTGTTTTCATCGATTTGCCACATCTTTTTGCAATTTGCTTATTAACTTTGCAATAATTCTGAAACCTTGACCCTAAAATCATTGTTTCAGGATATAATTTCGCATAAAGAAGCATTTGCTAAAATCAATGCGCCTTGCTCATTTGCTGAAACCCATGATGAGATTCAATCATTCCTTCCATTGGCTTTTTCTGGTTTTATTGTGTCATGGGTATACTATATCCATTGCACAGGACACCATCCCATCTTCCAGAACCAATAGCATATTTGAGGTGCTTACCGAAAAGGATGCGGCTAAAATAACCCTGGAGTGTGATTTGACATCCATCATTGAACAAAAGAGAACAAACCAGTACTTTCCGGCAACTCTTCGAACGGCTGATGGAAAGAGTTACAAAATCGAAGTAAAACCTAGAGGCAAATTCAGAAGGAAAATTGCGGCCTTCCCTCCCATTAAGATCAAGTTTAAAAAGAAAGATTTAGTAGCAGAAGGCCTGGATACCCTAAATGAAATCAAGCTGGTATTACCTTGTTTTGAATCAGAACAGGGAAACGAACTGATCATACGGGAATATTTGGCTTATCGAATGTTTGAATCACTTACAGTTGCAAGTCTACGGGCAAGGTTGATTCGAATTACCATTCGTGATACCCATGTGGAAAAGTCCAAACCACCTATGTATGCCATACTGCTGGAGGATGAAGAAGAGCTGGTATCGCGGTTGAATGGCACCCTTAATGAAGAATATGGAGTGCCTGCCGACAGTTTAAACGCCAATCAGGCTGCTCTGGCAGTGATGTTTGAATATATGATTGGGAATACCGACTGGGAAATTGCCATGCAAAGAAATGTTCGGTTGGTAAAAGCACCTCTTTCCGGCAAATCTCTGGTGATTCCATATGACTTTGACTTTTCAGGATTGGTAGGAGCACCCTATGCCACTCCAAGTTCGGAAACAGGGTTAAAAACGGTTAAAGATCGCTTTTTAATGAGCAATGGCCTTAAATCGGAACATTTACGCAGGGCTTTGAATACATTAAAAGCGAATCGCCAAACGCTATTGGGATGGTGCAAATCCAAACATTTGAGCTATGATGCTTCAGAAGAAATGAGACAATACCTCCGGGGTTTTTTCGAAAAAATGGAAGGCAATGGTGAAATGCCCACCTTAATCAAAATGGATATAGATTAAGCTTTTAAGAAAAAATGAATTAGGGGGTATTAAGAATTCAACAAGTCGTATTACCTTTGCCCCGCGAAAAACAAATCGCACGGAGGAGTGCCAGAGTGGTTTAATGGAGCGGTCTTGAAAACCGTCGTACTGAAAGGTACCGGGAGTTCGAATCTCTCCTCCTCCGCAATGATCAGGCGCAATAGTTTGGCAATCAAACTGTTGCGCTTTTTGTTTACATGTGGTTCCAAATTCAGGTTATCCACTTGCGAAATTGGTTTTTGAAAGGAGTATCCCCGGCACCATCAGTTCGTCCTTCCTTCATACCTTCGCAGCCGATTTTATGATCTTAGCGTTAGACATAGGCAATACCCGGTGGAAAATGGGACTCTTTGATGGAGATACATTGGTTTCCCATCAGGCAGTAACATCCTGGACTACAGAACTGCTAGTGGCATTTGGCAACCAGCACAATGTTCATAGCGTCATTTATGCTTCAGTAACCAATCTGCCTGATCATTTCGATGAAATTCTTGGACATTCTTTTAGCACTTTGGAATTAACTCATGGTACCCCTTTGCCATTTGTCAACCAATATACAACACCTCACACCCTTGGAAAAGACCGCCTGGCAGCGATAGCTGGCGCTCAGGCGTTATATCCTCATAAAAATTGCCTGGTCATTGATTCCGGTACTTGCATCAAATACGATCTGATTACTGCCTCCGGTGTATATATGGGAGGAAATATTTCTCCAGGATTAAACATGCGGTCCAAGGCCATGCACGTATTTACTGCCCGACTACCTGAAGTTACCCAACACTGGCCTAGTCATTTTATCGGTTGGAATACAGAAACGGCGCTACAAAACGGAGCTTTTTTAGGAACCTTGCTAGAAATGAACGGCTTTATCAAATTGTTTGATTCCGAATATCATCCGCTAATGGTGACAGTAACAGGAGGAGATGCCAAAAACATATTTGACCGGATTCAACATCCTGAAAAAGTTCATGAACCAAACCTGACGCTTTACGGATTAAATCACATTTTAACACACCAATTGCAGGCATCCTGAAGCTACTTCAGGAACCTAAATTAAAGACTATTCTACTCGAATGAGATCCAACCTCTTGTTTTTATTTTTGTTCGCGAGCCTGGGTATTTGTGCTCAACCCAAATTCAATTCTCCCTATTCAAGATACGGTATTGGAGATATTGTGCAGCCTTACTTTGCCAATCAGGCAGGTTGGGGTGGTCAAACCGCGGCATTTCATGATCCATACCACCTGAACCCATCTAATCCTGCTTCTTATGCATTCCTGCGTACAACTGCCCTTGAAACAGGATTGTACACACGGTCCAGTAAGTATGAAGCCGGCCAGGTTACTCAAAATGAATGGAGTGGCAATCTTTCCCATCTCGCTATTGGCTTTACACTCAAAAGTCCCATCAATGAGGTACTTGACCGGGAAAAATCGCCGTGGAGCTTTGCCATGGGGGCTGGGCTTACGCCTTATTCAAGGGTTGGATACAATATCCTGGTCCGCGATACCCTTCCTAATCTGGAAGATATTCAAAATAATTTTCAGGGAAGCGGCGGTTTATATCGTATTGCCTGGACCGGCGCCGTCAAGCGGAAAAACACTGCCATAGGAGCAAATCTTGGCTGGTTATTTGGTAAAACGGTTTACTCAAGCACTACTCTTTTCACCGACACCTCTGACATAAAACTGCCTACTTTTCAGGACAACATCCGTCAGGACATCAATGCGAATGGTTTCGTATGGAATTTGGGCGCACAACATGATTTTGTATTGAAACGAGCTGAGCAGGATAAAGACATCGCTGTACAATGGATTACGCTGGGCCTTGCAGGTAATGGCAATTACAAACTCAAGTTAAAGGAGGATCAATTTCAAATCAGAAGTCGGGGGCAACTGTCAAACGGCAATTTTGCAGATGCCGACACCCTTTCTTCCAGTGTGGATCAGGAGGGTAACCTGGAGTTACCGTCAACTTTTACCTTTGGTATACAATATGCAAGGTTGAATAAACTCAAGATAGGTGCACAATTTGGCGTTGAAAACTGGGCGAATTACGTTAATGACGCTCGCAGATCCAATATGCGAAACACCTTTCATGTTTCCGGTGGCGTGGAGTATATACCTGATTTCAGTTCCTACAATAAATTCCTCAAGCGCTGGCGATATCGTTTAGGTGGCTATTTCCGTCAAGATCCTCGCACCGTTAGTGGCAAGAATTTTAATGATATTGGTCTTTCTCTCGGTTTGGGTTTGCCGGTCGTGCTGCCACGGCAGCAAACTTCCTTTGTTAACATAGCCCTGGAGCTGGGCAAAATTGGCGTTGATTCTCCGATTGAGGAAACTTATTTCAGAATCACGGCAGGCTTTACCCTTAACGACAACACCTGGTTCTACAAACGCCGCTTTGAATAAGCGCATTAATTTATAGTGTTAACGTTCCCAAACCTGTAAACCTTACAGCCCCTTAGGAGGTTTACAGGTTTGCTATTATTATTGATTACCACAGGTTTACAATGGCTAAAGACTTGTCTATCCTTCTTGAGAGCCCCCAATTGAGTGCTGAACATAAAGCAATCGTTCAAAAGGTACTCAAAAGCGAACGTATCACCTTTGATGAGGGTGTTTTCCTGTACAAGCACGGAGAACTTGCCTTTGTAGGTGCATTAGCTAATTTCATTCGGGAGCGAAAAAACGGTAACCAAACGTTTTTCAACCGGAACTTCCACATCGAGCCAACCAACCTTTGTGTGTACGATTGCAAGTTTTGTTCCTATTCCAGACTCATCAAGCAACGCAGCGACACCGATGCTTGGGCCTTTAGTATGGAGGACATGATGGATATCGTGCGCAAATATGATGGGCAGCCGGTTACGGAAGTACACATTGTTGGAGGTGTATTGCCTCAATATGACTTGCCATTTTACCTGGAATTTTTTGGCAAGATCAAACAACATCGACCAGCATTACATGTAAAGGCTTTAACCCCAGTTGAGTATCATTATATCTTTAAAAAGGCGAAAGTGACTTATGAAGAAGGCATGAAAATGATCAAGGAGACAGGCTGCGACAGTATGCCGGGGGGGGGCGCCGAGATCTTCCATCCTGAGATTCGCGAACAAATTGCTGCAGACAAGTGTACCGGAGAGCAATGGCTCCGGATTCATGAAATCTGGCATGAATTGGGAATGCGGTCGAATGCAACGATGTTATACGGTCATATTGAACGTTTTGAACATCGGGTAGATCATATGGAGCAACTGAGGCAGTTACAAGACAAAACAGGAGGATTTCAAACCTTTATTCCACTTAAATTCCGGAACCAGGACAATCAAATGAGCCATATCCCGGAAAGTACTGCTGTGGAAGACTTGAGGAATTACGCCATCAGCCGGATTTATCTGGATAATTTCGATCATATTAAGACCTACTGGCCTATGATTGGCCGAACTACAGCCCAGCTTTCGCTTGCTTTTGGTGTAGACGATCTGGATGGCACCATTGATGACACAACCAAGATCTATTCGATGGCTGGTTCCGAAGAGCAAAATCCGGTGTTAACTACTCAACAGTTGGTAGATATGATCCGAAAAGTTGGACGTCAGCCGATTGAACGAGACACCCTATATCATGTAGTGCAGGATTTCACCAATGTGGAATTCGCAGAAGATAAGGAATTCAGAGGTTATCTGGAACTGCCTGTTTTAAACAATTAATTTTCAGTGACTTTATACATTTTACGACACGGACAAACAGAGTTAAACCGACTGAGTATTGTGCAGGGCAGCGGTGTAGACTCCGATTTAAATGATCATGGTTATGCACAAGCCAAGGCCTTTTATGATACGCACCGGCATGTTGATTTTGATCTCGTGATTACTTCCAAACTTAAACGGACACACCAAACGGTTCAACACTTTATAGACCGTAATATTCCCTGGGAGCAAACAGCAGATGTGAACGAAATCAGTTGGGGCATCCATGAAGGGAAACATCAAAGTCCGGAACAAAACGAACGGTATCAACAGATGATCGAAGCCTGGCGTTCCGGTGATTTGGACGCCTCCATTGAGCAGGGCGAATCGGCCCGGCAACTATTTGAACGAATAGAACGATTTGTAGAATGGGTAAAGCAACGCCCTGAAAAAAAGATTCTGGTGGCTACCCATGGAAGAGCCATCCGCTGCCTGATCACCTACCTTAAAGGCTTGCCAGTGACCGAAATGGAAAGCGCCGAGCATAGCAATACTGGGCTTTATGTAGCACATTTGGTGGATGACCATTGGGAATTTGAACTGGAGAACGATACCTCGCACCTAATGAATGTTTAGTCGATCCCACCGCTTTGGCCAACCTTTTCAACCACTATCAACAAAGAACACTTTGCGTCTCACTGCTGTAAGTTACCTCAACACTAAACCATTCATCTATGGCCTGTTCAGGAGTGATCTTGCAGGCATTATGGATTTAAGCCTGGACATCCCTTCCGTTTGTGCGCAAAAGCTCCTGACTGGAGAAGCCGATATTGCTTTGGCGCCAGTGGCTGTTATCCCTCAGTTACCACAAGCTTATCTAATCTCGAATTATTGCATCGGAGCCACAGGCGCGGTGAAAACTGTTGGCCTTTATTCAGAGGAGCCTTTAGAAAATATCCAGCAGATTTATCTTGATTTTCACTCCAGAACTTCCGTAGCTCTGGTACAAATTCTTTGTCGGGAATATTGGAAAATACAACCCATTTTTATCCCGGCAACTGAAGGATTTGAAGAGCGAATTGGTGGTGGAACTGCAGCTGTAATCATTGGCGATCGGGCGATTGGGCTAGAAAAAAAACACACTTATACGTATGATTTAGGAGAGGCCTGGGTTAATTGGACTGGATTACCTTTTGTTTTCGCAGCCTGGATTAGCACTAAGCCCATATCTGCTGAACTTACCGACAGGTTCAATCAGGCTCTGGGATTTGGCCTGGAACACATACCTGAGTTGCTTAAAATCATTCCGTTCAACCCTGCATTTGACACAGAGAACTACTTTAGAGAGAATATTAGTTACGATCTTAATGAAGCAAAATGGCAAGGATTGAATCGTTTTTTAGGCTACCTTGCCGGTGAAAATAACTATAAACTTTACCGTTAGCCTTCTTTTTACATGAAAGTTACCGCTTTACATGCCGGAAATTTCAAACTGGATGGTGGAGCTATGTTTGGGGTAGTTCCCAAACGCATGTGGCAAAAATTAAATCCACCAGACGAGCAAAACATGTGTACCTGGGCTATGCGCCCTTTGTTGGTTCAGACGAGGGAGGGGCGTAATATTGTGATCGATACCGGATTGGGCAACAAGCAGGATGAAAAGTTCCGCAGCCATTTTATGCCTCATGGCGATCAGACTTTATTTGGTTCATTGAAGGCAGCCGGCTTAGACCGAGAGGACATCACAGATGTATTGTTAACACACTTGCATTTTGATCACTGTGGAGGTGCACTGTGGAGAAACGAAGAAAGCGGCATCGTGGAGCCCTCCTTTCCCAATGCACGTTACTGGTCCAATCCACGCCATTGGGAATGGGCAATTCATCCCAATGAACGCGAGCGGGCGTCTTTCCTGAAAGAGAACTTCGTACCCCTTCAGGAAGCTGGCTTACTGCATTTTTTGGAAGACAAGCAAGATCTTGATTTTTGCCCTGGCATTAAACTCAGGCAATTCAATGGTCATACCGAAGCCTTGATTGCTCCGCTAATTACCCTGGCTTCCGGCCAGGAGTTGTTGTATTGTGCAGATGCAATGCCCTCAAGGTGGCATATAGGTATGCCTTATGTGATGGCCTATGATATACGGCCTTTGGTTACACTGGAAGAAAAAGGCCCAATGTTGCAAGAGGCTTATGCCAAAAAACAATTGTTGTTTTTTGAACATGACCCCGAAGTAGAATGTGGAACATTGACCAAAGATGATTCAGGCCGGATTGTGATAGACCGAGTGGGTCAACTTTCAGAATGGGCATAAAATAAGCATATAATCCATGAAGCACTTTTATTTAATTCTAGCACTATTATTCCTGCTGGCATGCAGCAAAACCAAGTCTGGCGCTAAAGCAAATCAGGCCAACCTGTATGATGTTATTACGACTTCCCAATCAGGCTTTGACAGCAAAATGGCCACTCAACTAGGCTCTGACCAGTATGGCATGAAATCTTATGTGATGGCCTTTTTGAAGGCCGGACCGAACAGAAGTCAGGACTCTGTGACGGTGGCACAACTTCAAAAAGGCCATCTGGAAAATATCAATCGTATGGCAGAAAGTGGCAAACTGGTTTTAGCCGGCCCCTTCATGGACAAAGGTGAAATCAGGGGGATTTATATTTTCAATGTTTCCAGTATTGAAGAGGCTCAGGCTCTTACTGCTACTGATCCGGCCATCCAAGCCGGCCGTTTGGCAATGGAATTGCATCCCTGGTATGGGTCAGCTGCGCTTCCGCTAATCACCCCATTGCATAAGCGGCTGGAGCAAAAGAATGTAGCAGATTGATTATGCTTTTAGTCAGTTCAGGCAAATAAATTCATCTGACCATTATTAGCAAAAACCTCCAGCAAACGGGCATATTTCAGCTTGTCTTTGCTATTTGTACGAAGTGCAATGAGCTTTGCCAGTTCAAGGGTTAGATAAAAATCTTCCAGCGGCTCGCCTGGTCTGGGTCGTTTCGCATAATCACGGTATGGTTGGGGCTTTCGAATCCCGTCTCCGAATTCATAAACATCTTTTAACCAGCGACGGATTTGAACGCCATACTGCCGTACAGGCAATTTAAGGGTTGCGTGGAGATTGGAGGCTGCAACCACCTTGGTGCCTTTTTTGCTTTCAAAAACTTCTAATGGTAACATAAACAGCGGTTTGTATACACGGATTTTTTAAAAGACAACACAAAAATAAACAACTTGTTTTATTTGACAAATTTTTTTTACAAAAAATATTTAAATTATATTTTGTAATTTTCGATGCAATAATCCATCCAGGAGCGTTCTGAATAAAAGATCGGATCAGCAGGGTAATTAGTCGAATGAAATTTTTATTCTGCCGTTAAATCCCGCCCTTTACAGAACAAAGTTTCAATTACCCTGTTTGGGCTGGTTTATCGGTCTCCCATTAAACTTCAGCAGCTTCTTTCCATCCTAATATTCTAACACCTGCCATCCGGTGAAACACATGAACTATTTAAAATTATTTACCTTTTTTGCTTTTCTCCCAGCGATGGGGTGGACCCAAAATGCTACCGTAAATGGCTCTATTCGCGATAGTCAAAACGGTGAAACGCTTATAGGCGCAACAGTACAAGCAACGGGGCTTGGCAAAGGAAACGCCAGCAATGAATATGGGTTTTATTCTCTCACCTTGCCAGAAGGGACAGATTCTGTGGAGCTCCGATTTTCTTATATTGGATACCAGACACTTGTTCGGAAGGTTTTACCCAAGGGAGCTATCAAACTAGATGTACAACTTTTGCCAGTTGGATCCGTACTGGAAGAGGTCGTGATCAAGGCCAATGCGCTCGATGAAAAAAGGAAGAGCACAGAAATGTCGGTTTCGACTATTTCCACCAAGGAAGTTAAAGCTTTGCCTGCATTATTCGGCGAAGCCGATATCATCAAGATTCTTCAGCTAAAACCGGGAATAACGCCTGGATCAGAGGGTACCACGGGCTTATTCGTACGTGGAGGTAATAACGACCAAAACCTGATCGTCCTGGACGAAGCTGTGGTATATAATGCCAATCACCTGTTTGGATTTTTCAGCACATTCAATTCGGATGCCGTAAAAGACCTTAAAGTATATAAGGGTGGATTCCCGGCTCAATATGGTGGCAGATTGTCATCTGTGATAGATGTGCGCATGAAAGAAGGAAACAATAAAAAAATCAGCGGAACCGGAGGGATTGGTTTGATTTCAAGCAGGCTTACGCTCGAAGGCCCCATTCAAAAGGATAAATCTTCCTTCATTATCAGTGGTCGACGCACCTACGCAGATATCATTACAGAATCCATTAACCGCGCTAACGCAGATGATCCGGAGTTCAATAAAATACCGAGATACTTCTTTTATGATCTGAATACCAAAGCGAACTTCACATTATCCCCAAGAGACCGACTGTTTCTGAGCGGATATTTTGGTCGGGATGTATTCACGTTTAAGGATCCAACTTTTGATTTCAGGTTTGATTGGGGTAATGCTACCGGAACTGCCCGTTGGAATCACGTCTTTGGCCCTACCCTGTTTGCAAACACTACATTTACCTATTCTGATTACCGATATAAGATTCAAAATGAGTTGCAGGGGTTTTCTTTTAGCCTGGGTAGTAATATAATGGATGCCAATTCCAAAGTGGATTTTTATTGGCAACCTAATAATACGCATACCGTTCGTTTTGGCGCAAACGTTACGTACCATGATTTCGTCACGGCTCGTTTACAGGCAGGAAGTGATGATGGTCGGGTGCGATTTGAAGCAGGACGGGAATATTTTGGTTGGGAATACGGCACTTATGTTGCTGATGAGTGGGCAATGGATCGTTTGAAGTTGAATTATGGAATGCGCTTGTCGATGTGGAGCAACGGCCCGGCATTTTATGCCAATCTGGAACCACGACTAGCCGCCAATTTTGAAGCCAGTAAACGTTTGTCGCTGAAAGCTTCTTATGCACGCATGAACCAATATGTGCATTTATTGGCAAGCAGTGGTTTATCCCTTCCTACAGATATTTGGTATCCAAGTACAGAAGGTGTAAAGCCTCAGATAAGCGACCAGATTGCTGCCGGAGCATCCTATTTGTTTGGAGATCAGATTCTGGTTACCTGGGAGGCTTGGTATAAGCGGATGCAAAACAGCATTGACTTCAAGGATGGTGCAGAATTGTTTGGCAACAATGATCTTGAAAATGAACTTTCCATTGGACGCGCATACGCATATTCTCCCCTTGAGCTTGAAATTGAGAAAAAGGAGGGGCGCCTGACTGGCTGGATTGGCTATACCCTGGCCTGGGTGCGGAGGGGAGATTTCCCGGAAATTGACAATGGCGCATGGTTTGCACCTCGTCATGATACCCGTCATAATCTTAGTGTAGTAGCTCTTTGGGATGTAACCAAATGGAGAAAACGTGGAAAGGATAAATCTCTGCAGTTAACGGCCACCTTTGTATACACCTCAGGTTACCCTGCCTGGCTCCCAAGTGGCAGGGCATCCTTCACAGATTTCCCGGGAGCCCAACCTCAGTTTGTGGTGCCTATTTATGGTCCCAGGAATACTTTCAGGTATCCGGCATATACCAGGACAGACCTTGGGATAGTGTATAAATGGAAAAGGCGGAGGGGCATGGAGAATGATTTGACCTTAAGCGTTTTCAATGCGACAGATCGAAGAAATCCTTACTTCATCACCATAGCAGTTGAAACCCAAACGACTCCGGTTGGAGAGGTTCCTTTCGAGATAAAAGCTCGCCAGGTGTCTTTATTTCCTATTTTACCCAGCTTAACCTGGAATTTTAAATTTTAACCTATTGACATCCAATGAAATCGTTTCATATTCAGCATTTGTTTTGGGTTGCAGCCATTGCCATCTTAGCCTCCTGCAATTTGTCGAAAGACGTAGAAATTGATCTTCCGGATTATACCAGACAACCGGTTGTAGAATGTTATCTCGAGCCAGGCAAACCATTTCGCTTACTGCTTACCCGCAGCTATGCTTTTTTTGATACACTTGGATTGAGTTCCAATTTTTTGCAAAATGCTTTGCTGGAAGGTGCGTTTGTTACCATCTCTTATGATGGCAAAACGGATACCCTGAAGAACCAGCTCACCCTGGAGCCAAGTCCAATCAAGGTGTTTAATTATGTTGGCGAAAACATCGTACCCGGAACGCCTGGAACCAGTTTTGATCTGTACATTCGTTTGCAGGATGGAGGCGAAATTCGGGGAAGTACTGCCATGATTCCGGTAGTGCCTATTGACAGCATTGTGGTGGAGTTTAACCCTGAATTGGATACGCTCGCACGTATGTTAACGTATATTACGGATGATCAGGATCAGGATAATTTTTATCGCCGGCTACTAAACTATGGCTCATTGGACAGTTTCCCGGACCAGGATTTTCTGGTAACTGACCGCTTTTCTCAAACAGCCAGCATTGCTTTTGGAACGGGTTATGAACTGAAGGAAGGAGATACCGCTTTTAATACCATATTTCATGTAACCCGCGATTATTACGACTTCAAAGAAAGCGTAGACTTGGCGGTAATTGGCAACTTGAACCCTTTTGCTCAACCTTCTCCGATCAAGAGTAATGTGAGCGGCTCTGCAAACCCGGTAGGTATTTTCACCGTATTGATTTATGATAGAGACACCACGATTATTATGAGGTAATGCGGGGAATGTGATTGATATCTAAAAGAATGTGGCCAATGCAGATTTTCTGCATTGGCCACAATTGTCATATCCCAAAGTTCCTCACATTCCTCACATTTCCTAGGCGCGAATAACTGGCACTTTTGGCAAGTTAGGAATATGGAGTTCCTGGTCTTTTTTCTTGCCTTTACTGGACTTTTGAATAACCTTATTTAGTTCGTTCAGGTTAAATTTGCCTTTCACAGTTACAATTCCGGCGCCTTCATCCGTGTTAAAAAACACCACCACCTTTCGGATGGTATCTTTTCTGGATTTCACCAAAACGCTCACGTGGGTTTTACCGCTTCGAACCGTAACCAACTCATCCAGATTGCGATTTCGGGCTTTCCTATGGAATTTTTTGATGTCCTTTTGAGAGAAAGGGGATCTATCCTCAAAGAAAAGGACCCGGGCTTTCCGGATTTTACGAACCAGTTGGCGTTCTTCTTTCTCATCCATAAAGGCGGAACCAACCAAAGTGGCCCATCTTGGGATGCTTACAGCTATGGCACCGTCGTAGTCCTTATACTTCCAGTAAAGGCCATAATCCTGGGCCTTGAGGTTGGTGGAAACCAACAACAGCACAACAAACAATTGGAAGATTTTCATAAGCGTGATCAGTTTTTATTGGGTTTGACTTTTTCCAATTGTTCGGCTCCTTTGACGTCGAGAACCTTAGAAAGTTCGGAAATTTTGTCGAGGTCTATTTTGCCAGTGAAACTCAGCAAAACGAACTCATCCGGTTTCCCAACTAAAAGAAGTAATTCTTCAATGATATTGCCGGAATCCTTGGTCCAGATGCGAACGTTCTCGTCTTTATCACGAACCGTCAGCAGTTCAGAATATTCATTCGAAGGCACCTTGGAAAGTGCGGTCTTGTAAAGCGTCAGTCCATCTGAAATGCTGTCGGCCACGAGTACACGGAGGCCTCCAAGATCTTTCACGATTTCACGAATGGCATTCCAGTCTTCATCATCTGTTTCGATTTTGGCCGCCAGATGGAAGAGCTTAGGTGCAATGTAGACTACGGTAAAACGTTCGTCTTCACTGTACTGGTTAAAGAATCGGGTGATGGCATCGTTCTGTGCCATTGTGGTTGCGGATGCTCCTACCAGGAAGAGCATGAGAAAAAACAATTGTTTCATAGCTTGAAAATTTAAAAAACTGATTGATGTTGGATTGATTTTAGACATGTTTAGTAGTGTGGGGTTATCCTTCTTTTTTCCGGGGCACTTTTTCAACCACTTCCAGATAAGAAGCCTTTTGAACGGCGTGCTTTTTCCCTTTATCAAGTTTTGACGAAACTAAAGCAAGAGCAGCCTTAATTTCAGCCATTGCTATCGCTGTTTCTGGATCTAACTCTTCATTTTTTGCCGGGATATTCCTTACAACAGGCTTTTTAGCCGGTTTTTTATTGATAATCGGACTTTTAGGGGCAATCGTTGCCACTGATTCCTTTTGCTCCGGTATTACTGAAGGCATTTCCTGCTTTATTGACGGCGTCGGATATGCAGCCATTTGGGCGGAAGGAGCATCTTGTTGCATAAACCACCAACCCGCAGTCAGCAATAATGCAACAGAAGCAGCAGCAGCCCATTGATACATCTGGGGGCGAATACTTACTGTTTTAGCTTTTGTTTTAAACTCAATAAGCTGCTCCTCTTTCAAGGCCTGAAACAGCGGTGCAACATACCGCAACCGTGCATCGATGGAGCCTGCGGTGAAATACGCTTTAAGTGTGCGCTCTTCTTCCAGGGTGGTCTCCCCTTCCCAGTAGCGATCCAGCAACGTTTGAATTTCTTCGTATTTCATGATATTCTACTTTCTTTAAGTTTCACTTGACCAGTTCAACCATTTTTTCCCGAATGGTTTTTCTGGCACGATGGAGGTTTACTTTTACTTGTTCCATGGTAATATTCAGCGCTTCTGCAATCTCTTCATAGGTTAGCTCCTCGATATCCCTTAAGTGCATCACCATTCTTTGTTTATCCGGCAAGTCCTGCATGAAGGATTTCACTTTTTGCACCAGGTCGGAACTTTCTGTTTCCGCGGCTGGATTAAAAACATCCGAACTTCTTTCTGCTACCCCTTCTAAAGGTGCTGTTCTTCGAATCGTTTGGCTTCTGGTTTTATCGAGCGAACGATTTCGGGTTAGCGTCATGCACCATGCTTCCCAGTTCTGTACGTTATTAACTTGTTCAGGAGCCGTTTTCCAGACTTTTTCCAGCACCTCCTGCACCACATCTTCGGCTTCATGCACACTTCCCGTAATTCGCAAGGCGAATCGGTAGAGTTTGTGTCTGATAGGAAGAACCTGTTCGTGGAAGATGGCCCAAGTCATGCAATTTCGCGCCTTGTTTGGAGAGAAGACGGCGCTAGGAGATCAATGTTACAAAGAACACAGATTTTTTTATATGATATCATAAAAACTTTTCTATGATCCCCATGTTCGGTACATTTGAAGGTCTGGTTTATGTATCTGTAACCATTGTTCACACCCAAATTTGCAACAAATGTCAAAAAAACTCTTTTTGCTTGCAGTATTAGCTACCATTTTAGGTGGCGCTTGCCAATCTGATCATAATAAGGCTTCAGTAGCGGGTGTACAGGCACTTCAGTTGATTACTGCTGAAGAGTCAAGCGCTACCTTTGAAAATCTGCGCTTATATCCTGTAATCGCTGATCCGTCTGTAATAGCCGAGCATAAGGACTTGAATCGAATGAAGACCTTGGCGGAAGGCATGAATACGCCTGGATTCCGGCTGTTGGAACGCAAACAATTTGGCAAGCAGGATGAAGCCTGGCACCATGGCCTTACGGTTCAAAATAAAAGTCAGGATACTATATTGATGTTGGCAGGAGATGTGGTGAAAGGGGGAAATCAGGATAGAGTACTGGCCCATCACGAAGTAGTTTTGCCTATGACTGTGCGCAATGTGGAAGTTTTTTGTGTGGAAGCTGGCCGCTCTACTTATTACGATCCTAATGCCAGCAAAGCAGAAAAAGAGATCGCTGCTTTTAAGGGCTATTATAATGTAGCAAGTCCTTCTGTAAGGCGGGCGGTGCAACAAACCCAGGATCAACAAAAGGTATGGGACGCAGTGGCGGCCGTAACCAAGGATAATAATGCCAGTTCTCAAACCCAGGCTTACACCGCGCTTGACACTGAAACTGAAGAGAAAAAACGTCGGGATGCTTATTATCAGCATTTGCAGAACGCTTTTAAGGACCGTACAGACGTAGTTGGAATGGTAGCGGTGTGTGGCGATCAGGTATTGGGTGTAGATATTTTTGGAACCCCTGAATTATTCCGCAAACAAATGGGCTCCTTGCTACATGGTTATATTGCCGAATCAGCCTCAAAGGGTCAAAACAATGTTTTTGCTACTGAGAAAGCCCTGGAATCTTTTGATCGTGTATCTCGGTTAGCAGGTCCTACATCAAAGGCAACGGAGACCGGCTGTAAATTCAGTTGGGGTGGCCATTGGGTGCATCTTTACGGGCAGTAGGCTTCCTTCATTGAGTTTCTTTTTCTTCTAATTCATACAAATGACAAATTTTTTTGACAAAATGGATCGCCCGCCAATTCAGGCGATCGCCACTTTTGGTGTGGCATTTTTTTTAATGGGTCTGGGCTGGCTTTCTACCGCCTTAGGGGTCATGGAGGTGGACCGACTCTATGCCTGGTCTATTGGCGCAGCATTTATGCTGTTTTTTGCGTTGATGAATAGCCTGTTAAGCTTAAAGGCGCCAAGTTTTGTCAAATACTGGGGAGTGTCTATTTACAGTTATATCGGTTTAGGCTTGGGTACAAGCCTGCTGGCATGGGGATTTTCCGGGATACCACTTAAAGAAGCTGAAAGCTATCGCTGGATCTATATTGTAGTAACGGTAGGATTCATTGTATTCCTCACACTGGTAAATTTGATGAAAGTCATCGTGAAGTTTGCAGAAAAAGAAGAGTGGAACCAACCCAGAAAACGATAAGCTGGATTCAAACGAATCTTATTGCTGCAGGCAGAAACACCATTACAGGTGATACAGGGCCATAGTTTGTTTAAATTCGCCCTACCTTTACCCCATGATGACCGTAGATGACTTAAATCAAACGCCTTTGGAGCCGGAAGACCCGCAACTTTCAAGGCCTGCAGAGGCTGACCTTGAAACGGAAGATATCCCTGCATCAGAGGATTATTACGAGCGTCACGAAATCATAGCAGATCCAAAACAATCGGTCATCAGACTGGATAAGTTTTTGATGGATCGCTTAGCCAACAGGTCCCGGAACAAGGTCCAAAATGCCATTCGTGCAGGCTCAGTACAGGTTGACAATAAAGAGGTAAAACCAAATTACCGTGTCAGGCCGGGGAACACCATCTCTATTGTGTTGCCCAAATCGTTGGAAGAAAATTTTGATATTACCCCTCAGCCTATCCCGCTGAACATCATTTACGAAGATGATGATGTACTAGTGATCAACAAGCCTTTTGGGCTTGCAGTACACCCAGGAGTTGGCATTCCCAATGGTACACTGGTAAACGCTGTTGCATGGCACTTACAAGAGCAGTTCAAAAGCTTACCTGTTAAAGAAGGTAATGAGCCTAACCGGGCGGGCATAGTACATCGAATTGACAAGGACACCACAGGTCTCATGGTCGTGGCCAAAAATGAGTACTCTATGACCCATTTGGCCAATCAATTTTTCCATCATACCATTGAACGTCGGTACTTCGCGCTGGTATGGGGGGATATGGAAGGTGATTCCGGCACTATCCGTGGTAACATCGGGCGAAATCCCAATGACAGGCGGCTATTTATGGTATTTCCAGAGGGTGAAGATGGAAAATGGGCAGTCACTCACTGGAAGGTTGTAGAGCGTTTTTACTATTGCACCCTGGTAGAATGCAGGCTTGAAACCGGGCGAACGCACCAGATCCGGGTGCATCTCAAGTCTATTGGGCATACCCTTTTTGGAGACATCCGTTATGGCGGCAATAAAATTCTTAAAGGAACGCTATACCCAAAGTACAGGCAATTTGTAGAATCAAATCTGGCTAAATTACCACGACAGGCCCTGCATGCCAAAGTTCTGGGATTTGAACATCCAACTACCAAACAACACATCAGGTTTGAGTCTGACCTTCCGGCAGACATGCAATCTGTGATTGATCAGTGGCGGGAATATGTTTCGGACCGATTATAAAGGTGGATGTTATCTCCACCGCAAACAATTATATGCAAGAATCACACCCTGTCATAAAAAACGAGTTGCTGGCGTACCTGTTACGTCCTCGACGAATCGTGTTTATTGTAAACCCAAAGGCAGGTACCAATTTGCAAAAACATATCAGGAACAGCATTGACAATCACCTTAATCACAAAAAATTTGAATACGGTATTTGGTTGACGAAAAAAGCCGGTCATGCAAGCAAGCTGGCTAAAAAGGCCGTCAAAGAAGGCTATGAATATGTGGTAGCGGTTGGCGGGGATGGCTCCATAAATGAGGTTGCCTCTGCTCTGGTAGGCACCAAAGCGATTCTTGGTGTCATTCCGGCCGGTTCCGGCAATGGATTAGCCATGCACCTGGGATATGGCCGCGATATCGATGAAGCGATCAAAAAACTTAATGCAGCTGAAGAAAAATCCATTGATTGTGGCACCCTGAATGGTCGACACTTTGTAAATATTGCCGGAGTAGGATTTGATGGGTTGGTGTCTAATATGATGAAGGGGAGCCATTGGAGAGGATTTTTGCCCTATTTTTTAAAATCTGTGGAAGCTGGATTAAGCTATACCTCTAAACCTTGTTCGATTCAACTGGATGGGGAAACACTGAAGCGCAATTGTTTTGCCATCAGTATTGCCAATGGGCCGATGTATGGATATAATTTTCAAATCGCGCCTGATGCCTTACTGGATGACGGATTTTTTGAAGTTGTCATTTTGAAAGATGCACCAAGATGGCAGTATTTTGCTGCCATACCATCCATGTTGACGAATAAGATCTATGAGGCCGATTTTGTGGAGCACTACAGGGCAAAAAAAGTGGTAATCAGGGCCGATGGCGAACAATATATTCATCTCGACGGAGAGGGGATGGTAATTTCCGAGGAACTTCATTTCGAAATCACCCCTTCAGCCCTTCGCATTTTAGTTCCACAGGTGAAATCAGTAGAATCTTAGACGCACAAACCGTATGAGCAAACAAAAACCTTTAGGTTCTTTATCTGATCTGGGTGGATTGGTGTTCTCAACCAATCCGGATATTAACTTAAATTCAGAGCCCGACCCTGTAGAAAGTCCTGCTCCTGAAAAGCAGTCTCTTCGGATTTGGCTTGAGCGTGGAAAAGGAGGCAAGGAATCCACCCTGGTAAAGGGATTTATTGGCCCGGATCATGATTTGGAAGCTCTGGCAAAAGTACTCAAAAGCAAATGCGCCGCCGGTGGCAATGCCAAAGACGGCTTGATCATCGTTCAGGGCGACCACCGAGATAAAATTCTAAAATTATTGCTTGATTCAGGATACAAGCAAACCAAAAAAGCCGGAGGATAAACCTATGAAAAAGTATATCCTTTTCCTTCAATGCCTGGCCGTATTACTGATTATTGCCTGTGATGCCACCCGTCGTTCAGGCGCACCAGCGCGCCCTAATTTACCCGGAAAATCAACTCCAGGTAAAAACACACCAATGGATACCATTCGCTGGACTCCTTCCAACGGTGGCAAGCCTCCTATTGGCCAATCATCTGGTCAGCCGGGCGGCAACAAACCCGCAGGTGGCACTTACCATATTGGTTTCCTGTTACCCTTCCTGAGCAATCAGGTAACCGGAGAGGAAATACCTGAAAAAAGCAGGCTTGCATTACAATTTTATGCTGGCGCCAAAATAGCCCTGGAACAATTGAGCGCAGAAACCTCGCTGCAATTAATGGTTAATATTTGGGACACACAGGCAAATGATACGGATTTCGAAAAACTAATGAAAAACAGTCGTCTTGAAAAATCAACTGTTTTTATCGGCCCGGTACGCGCCTCCCATGTTTCTATGTTTGCTGACTGGGCAAAGCAGCATAAAAAAATATTGGTTTCGCCGGAATCTCCATCAACAGACCTGACGCACGACAACCCGGGATTTATTCAAATCAACCCCTCTTTGCGTTCACACTGTGAAACCATTACAAGATACATTCGCAAACGGCATAAGGCTGATGCAGTTACCTTGATTTGTAAAGAAAAGGAAGCTGATCGCTTGCCCTATTTCCAAGATGCCAATACAGCATTGGGTGGCACGACCCGTTTCAACGAAGTAATCGTTCCAGACGACAGCAAAGGGTTTGACAAAGTTGATTTGAAAAAACACCTGCGCGCCGGGCGTACATCGATATTCGTATTGCCTTCCTGGGCTAATCAGGACTTTATCATGGCCTTCATGCGTAAGTTAAAAGAAATCAAAGGCAGTAACCAGGTAGAAGTATACGGGATGCCTCAATGGCGTAATTTTGAAGCCATTGAGCCAGAGTATTTAAGTCAACTAAATGTACATATCACGGCCGCAAGCTGGCAGGATTATGGTGTTTCTGAAGTCAAGGTATTTCAGCAAAAGTTCTATGATACAACAGGCTCTTTGCCGGATGAGGATGCATTCAATGGATATGATGTGACCTTATTTGTTGGACGTATGCTGGACAAGTATGGTTTGTCTTTTCCGGAACATTTGAGTTCAGAAAAAGCCAATACCTTGCGCGGGCGATTTGTGTTTTCCAAAATATTCGCTTCAGGTGGGCTTGATCAGGGAACAAACCAGCCTGATTACTGGGAAAACACCTTTGTGCACCTGCTCAGATTTAACCAATTTCAGTATGAGCCGGTAGAATAAATAACCAATTAGACAACCAATTGCTTTACCTGGACCTCTATTCCCATTATTGAAAGCTATTAGCAAGTGAACCCATCCCGCGAACAAAAAATCCGGTCCGTCATTCGGCAATCACAGCCAGACCTGACGGTCATTTTGGAGAATATTTTTGATCCGTTAAACATCAGCGCTGTATTGCGCTCCTGTGATGCTATTGGAATTCGGGAGGTTTTTGTGTTGTATACCAAAAAGTATCTGGACAAGCGCGGGCTGATCCTGGGCAAGAGAACTTCTGCCGGCACCTTTAAATGGATGGATGTCTATGTTTTTGAGGATATGGAGGAGTGTTTTAGTCGAGTCAAAAAGCGCTACGGACGCATTTTAGCCACCAGTTTAGGCGCTAAAAGCAAATCTTTGTATGAATTGGACCTTTCTGTCCCAACCGCCTTCTTGTTTGGCAATGAAGATGAAGGCGTTAGTGAAGAGGCATTGGCTTATGCGGATGGCAACTTCATTATACCTCAGGTTGGATTTGCGGAAAGCCTCAATATTTCTGTGGCATGTGCCGTGACCTTATTTGAAGCCCGGCGCCAACGCGCAGCTGAAGGATTTTACGATCAAAAAAGCAAGTTCAGTGAAGCTGAGCAGCAACAATTGTTTGAGCGGTGGAAAGTGATGCTGAAAGAAAAAAGTTATAGCAGGCAACAAGCTATTGTCATAGACAAAGACTCGGCCGACTTGCTTCCAGTATATGTTGACAGAGATCCGGCTGTAGAAAAGTCCCAAATCAGGCCGAATCCACTTACTAAATTTGACCTTTAAGTATGCAGATTTCGATTGTAATTCCTTTGAAAAACGAGGAAGATAGCCTTCCGGAATTGGAAGCCTGGATTCGCCGGGTTTGCGAGCAGCATCGTTTTTCTTATGAAATCATCATGGTGGATGATGGAAGTACTGATAAGTCATGGCGCGTAATAGAACAATTGAAAAGCCTCAATTCAAATGTTAGAGGGATTAAGTTCCGGCGGAATTATGGCAAGTCTGCCGGCCTGCATACCGGATTTCAGGCTTCCAGCGGTGACGTTGTCATTACCATGGACGCCGACCTTCAGGATAGCCCAGATGAAATACCAGAGCTTTACCGGTTGATTTCAGAGGAAGGATTTGATCTGGTAAGTGGGTGGAAGAAAGTTCGGCACGACCCAATGAGTAAAACCATCCCGACCAAGTTATACAATGCGGTAACACGCTGGATGAGTGGCATTCATCTGCATGATTTTAACTGTGGGTTAAAGGCATATCGGTCGGATGTTGTAAAAACCATTGAGGTATATGGTGAAATGCACAGGTACATTCCCGTCATTGCCAAATGGGCCGGCTTTACCAAAATAGGTGAAAAAGTAGTGGAGCATCGACCGCGTCAATATGGTATAACCAAGTTTGGTGGTTTTGAGCGGTTTATCAATGGCCCGCTGGATCTGATGAGCATCTCTTTTGTTGGGAGGTTCGGAAAAAGGCCCATGCATTTCTTTGGTACCTTGGGAATCCTGTCGTTTATGTTGGGTTTTATCATTCTGGCATACCTTACCTATACCAAAACGGTACATCAGGAATATGGCATGGCTGACCGTCCGTTATTCTTTTTTGGCATTTTGGCACTTGTAGTAGGGACCCAGTTGTTCCTTACCGGCTTTTTGGCAGAAATGATCAACCGCAACTCCAGTATCCGAAACAACTATCTGGTAGAAAAAGAAATCTAACCCCTATGAACCACCTTACCCTACCCTCTTTTTCAGCCAATGGATTCCTACAAGGTGTTGTGGAGATTCCTGCCGGAACAAATACCAAGTATGAATACAACAAGCAATTGCAACAATTTCAGCCAGATATCAGGGATGGGAAGGTTCGCAAGGTTGATTTCATGTCATATCCGGTGAACTACGGCTTTATTCCTTCTACTAAAATGACCAAGGATCTTGGAGGGGATGGCGACCCACTGGATGTATTGATTCTGGCAGAACACATACCCACCGGCACTGTAGTAGAAGTACAGCCAATTGGATTATTGCTGCTAAAAGATTTGGGAGAACAGGACCACAAGGTACTGGCCATCCCGGCAGACCCAGAAAAACGTATTATCCGTGCAACCAATTGGCTTGAGTTTCAGCGGGATTACAGCGCTATCAGACATATTTTAGAGCAATTTTTCGTATATTATGATGGCCTTGGAACCATGACGCTCATGGGATGGGCAGACGAAAAAGTGGCCATACAGGAAGTTAAAAAGTGGCAGTTGGTAGAATGATTACAACCATTTATAAGAAGGTGTGTTCTTTTGACCTACCTTCTGCTATATGACGAGAACGGAACCAACAGCGATTTCATCACCGGAGTTAACACACAATATCCTTTTGGAAAACTCCCTTCGATATAGTTTTTTTCGGAGCATAGATGCTGCCGGTAAAGATTGGGATCAGGCAGCTCCCGAACACGATCTGTTTTTACAGCGCAGTTACCTTCGTATTGTTGAAACCAACCCGCCATTGGGAATGCGGTTTGGTTACCTGGTTTTTTACCAGCAAGACAGACCAGTTGGGGTAGCACTCTGCCAGATCAAGTATTTTAAAGGAGATGATAACATAGCAGACTTGGACGTATCCCGTAAGGACCCTTGTTTTTTCGGAGGGCTATCTAAATGGTTCAAAAAATGGGTAGCTGGCAAGGCGGCAGCAGATATTTTAATTTGTGGCAATATGCTCCTTACCGGAGAGCATGGCTACTATTTTAACCCGGAAATTAATAAAGATGCGGCTGTTAAGACGCTTGAAACCGCTTTAGATGAAGTAGTAGACATCATGGGAAGAGAAGGTGTGAAAATGCCCGTCATTCTGGTTAAAGATATTGCTCCTGCCCAACAAAACCATGGACAACACCTAATCAACAAAGGATTTACCGAATTTGAGATCCAGCCTAACATGATTCTGGACTTACCCTATAAAAGTCAGGACGAATACTTGAATGCGATGTCCACAAAATACCGCACGAGGGCAAAGCGGGCTTTTAAAAAACTGGATGGTATTGAAAAGCGTAACCTGAGTTATTCAGAGATCGTTGCAGAACTGCCGTTGATCTATCGTCTTTATAAAGACATAGCCAATAATGCCGGGTTTAATATGGTTGACTTGAATGAGCAATACCTGGCGGCCTTAAAAAAAGACCTTGGGGAACACTTTCAGATGTTTGCCTATTATCTGGATGGTAAATTAGTAGCCTTTTATACCACCATCCAAAATCATGATGAACTGGAGGCTCATTTCCTGGGTTATGAAAAAGCGTTGAATCATGATTATCAGCTTTACCTGAATATTCTCTACGATATTGTTTCACTGGGCATTGCTTCCAAGAGCAAACAAATCGTTTTTGCACGCACTGCTCTGGAAATCAAGAGTTCCGTTGGAGCTGTTGCGCACGATTTACTTTGCTATCTCCGACATCAAAATTCGGTGGCCAACAAATTTGTACCCACCATTCTGGATTATCTAAAGCCTGTAGAGGAGTGGTTACCCCGGCATCCGTTCAAAGGTGACCATGGAGAATAAGTTAACGGTCAATTAAGTTCAAAACCATAAAAACAGAAGAGCCGCTATCGTGATAATCCAATAGCGGCTCTTTTTTATGTAGTTACAGACAAGTCAATCTTTATCTGATAACGGTCACATCACCGCGATAAAGCAGAACACGTCCATCGAGGAATTTGACTTCTACGATATAGACGAACACTCCTGGATTCACAAAGTCGCCGTTATATCGTCCATCCCATCCTTCTGAAAGGTTGTCGTTGTTCGGGTAGAAGCTTTCGCGCAGATAAACCAACTCGCCCCAGCGATCATATACGCGCATGAAATTCACCACTTCAACGCCCAGGCCAACATTCACATTAAAGTGATCATTCAATCCACTTGGATTTGCCGGAATGAACACGTTCGGGATATAAACATTGCGATTTGGGTCAACAACAATATAAACGGTACCGGAACCTGAACAGCCGGAAGAGTCTACAACGGTGAGGGTAAATGACTCATTATCGAAGGTGTATGCCGTGGCGTAAAGCGTATCTGGATTCACCAATCCTTGCGGATTTGTCCAGGTAAAGCTTTCTACTGACGCTACATTGCTAAGAATTGGGTTAAGGTTTGCATATTCACCCAGTTCAACTTCAATTTCCAGCGGATCAAATTCAACCTTAATCGGATCTGGCTCTAAAACAAAAATAGAATCTGTAATGGCGCAATCCTTTACATCAATGTAGGTGATGTAGTGCCAGCCGCCACCAATAGTAACCGGGAACGTTGGATCCAAAACGGCACCAAAGTCAACACTGAAGCTAAATGGACCGCCGGAACCGCCAGAGATCGACAGAATATTCAACACCGTTTCATCCCCATTACATGCCAGAGGGGCAATAGGCTCAATCTCGCCAACTACAGCTGCTGGATCTGTGATCAAACCAGAGGTGGTTGATGTACAGCCATTACCATCCGTAACCGTAACGAAATAAGTACCGGAAGTAAGCATTTCAGCAATTTGGTTATTACTGATTTGGTCTCCATCTTCATCTTCCCATAAGTAGGAATAGTTTGGCACGCCACCATTGACATTCACCGTAATCTGACCATTGTTCCCTCCGAAGCAGTTTGGATTTTCCGAGTTTGTATTCAAAGCAATTTCTCCGGGCTGCCCAACGATGATATTATTTATGGAATTGGTACAGCCATCCTTATCTGTGATGGTAACCGTAAATGGTCCTGCCTGAAGTCCGGTCACATTGGCGGTAGTAGCACCTGTATTCCATACAAAAGTGTATGGGCTGCCATTGCCTCCAGCTGGTGATACAGATGCGGTACCAGTATCATCACCGAAGCAAAGTGCATCAGTGGTGGTGGTGGTGCCTGAAATTTGAGGTGGCGTGGTAATGTCAACGGTATCCACCACAAAGCAATTGTCACCATCCGTAATGGTCACAAAATTGAGACCTGCACACAAGGTATTCCGCAAAGAATCTGAAGATCCATCGCTCCACTGGAAGGTGAAAATACCGGAAGTTGGCGGAACACTATTGTATTGAACAATCGGCGTTGCTTCTCCATCGCAGATGCCAAAGCAAGAGACCCTTGCGGTTACTGCCGGGCTAAAGGTATTTACGATGGCAGGTGGTTCATCCAGTTGGAATGTTCCAACCAGGGTACAGCCTACATTATCCGTAACAGTTACTGTATAGGTGCCAGCTGCCACATTGAAGATAACAGAAGAGTTTGGCAATGGCGGTGTTTGTGGCGTCCAGGCATAGCTCGTGTACGGAGGTTGCCCATCCTGAATTCCAATCGCAATGTCGCCATCTGAAAATCCGTTGCACGTAGGTTGAGAAAGGGTGGTATCGCTAAATGACATAGGTATTACCCCTGCAAGTGTAAAGGTATCCATGCCTATACAACCTCCTGGGTCCAAAACAGTAATCACATAATCTCCACCGATCAGACTATCAATCGTTTGTGTAGAATCAATCACCACGCCATTGATATCTTTCCAAACATAAATAAGTCCTGATGGAGAAGATGCTGTCAGTGCGCCATCACCTCCACATTTTAACGGGGTTTGGGTGACACTAATGTTGGGAGGCGTAGGCTCCAACAGATTGAAGGTGCGGGTTATGGAGCAGTTATTCGCATCTGTCACAGTTACCGTATACATACCAAATGGCAAACCACTTGGGTTTTGAACATTGGTGGCTGGTGGGTTCCAATTGAAGATATAGGTACCGAAACCTGTGCCACCTGCTGCATTGATGGCGATAGAACCACTGTTTGGCTGAGCGCAAATCGGATTGGACTGCCCAAGACTGTCAATACGGAGTTGAGCAGGTTGGGTTATCATTATGGTATCGCTAACGCTACAACCGAGGTTGTCTACTGCATTGAAGATGTAAGTACCTGCGGTTAAGCCGCTATAGGCAAAATTAGGGCTTACACCACCTGAATTTCCGCCAACCGGTGTCCATGTAGCAGTGTAGGCATTTCCTGTAGGTACTGTTTCCGTAACGGAAAGGGTAATTGCACCATTATTGCCTCCAAAGCAAGATACATTTTGAATAACATTTTGATTTACGCCCAATTCGCGTAAATCAGTAACCGTTACGACTTCAGTAGCCGTACATCCCCTTGAGTCGGTAAATGTTATTTGGTAATCGCCAGCACACACATTTGCGAGGACGATTGGGTTGTCTGTGCCTGATACGACAGAAATATTATTGCTAAGATTTTCCCATGCATATTGGTAGGCAGGTCCGGGAAATGGCACACCACCTTCTGCTTCATAGGTAATAATGCCATCGCAAATTCCGGAGCAGGAGGCTGGATTTACCACAACACTATTGGAACTTAAGGGGGCTGGCTGGCCTAATGTACCGGAAGCAACTTCAGAGCAACCGGTGCTGAGATCTGTTACGGTAACCGTATAGAGGCCTGCAGGAACACCGTTTTGCACCTGGCTGTTCTGAACAGTCAGCGCTGCAGGCGCCCACATGTAGGTGTAGTTAGTGCCCGGGTTGTTCACCGTTACTCCGCCTTTAAGCACCACTGCACTAATAATACCAGTGCTCTGGCCATTGCACAGGGGCTCCTGAGCAAAATTAATTTGTGCGCCCAGTCGTGGGATATTTACCACGATGGTTGTACACTGGGTTGCTCCGGCGCCATTATTATCGATCACACAGATGTCATAAGTTACCGGAGTATTGTTAGTACTACCAACATTAGGAACCTGGAAAACATCCCCTGGGGTAAGTCCAAAATCAGAATAAGTGGGGCCGGTTGGTGCATTTTCTGCTACTGTTACATCGAAAGGCGGAACACCTCCGGATGGCGTAATAGTCAGCAGAGCCTCACCAAGACAGGTGGTATCCGTGACTGCAACGGTGAAACTTAGTGGTTGGAAAGCGATGCACACCTGTCCGGTATCAACAGTAAGCGCCAGGTTTTGACCCATTTCATCCTCCAGGGCAATACCTGTTGGATTGTTGATTACGCCAAGTCCGGAGCAATCACCCAAGCCGCCTATGGCAGTAAAGCAAATTTCGAACAAGGTGCTGCCATCCGGAATAAAAATGGTGGTTGGGTTCACGTTATTGAAAATCTGAACACCCAGAAAACCGAGGCTGGTTTGTTGGGTATTCAGGTTTGCAGCCTGGCTAAAAACGGTATCGATCACCGGGTTTACATTTTGCAAATCGATATAATCCAAAACAGTTTCATCCCAGGTAATAGAGAAAGAACCGGAAAGGATGGCAAAATTTTGAACGGTTACAGGTATGCAAACGGTACCTCCTGGCGGCACGATGGTATCCGGAAATGTCAGGGTCACATTATCTGAAGGGTTGCACACGTTCATATCAATGGTAAAAGTAGCCGGGCAACTTTTACCATCTGAAATCACCACTGTGTAGTTACCGGCCTGTGGCACCGAAAATGCAACGCTGGAGAGGTGAAACAGATTGGAGGCAGAGGTGTGAACGATAGCCTTAACATTTGGATTGGATGTCAGGAAAATATCAATATCGTATACAGCATTACCTGGGTTATACTGTGGGAAGCCACCACGAACCGTAAACCGGCCAAGGCAATCATTTCCAAAATTGCTGGATATACCAGTGGCAGTAATTTCGTTTAGATAAACAACTTCAAAGGCTGCAGCAGTATTAACCGCAATACATGGACCCGGAGGGAATCCCACCTGAGCAGATTCAAAATTGTTATTAGCAAAATCATCTACCGTGATGGGCGCGAAGTATATTGACACCGGTTGCCCCATATTAAAGGTATTTTGGAGGGTGCCGCTGTTAAAAAACCAGGTACTGCCACCATTTGGTACAGCCTGAGTAATGTAGAGTCCTGTTGCAGAACCGGGCTGTACACATGGATCACCGGGGCCTGGAATAGTAGCAACATCCTGAAGAGTAGGACCCGTTACCGTTGGTGGACAAGTGTAAAAAGCATAAGCAATACCAGGCGTAGTTCCAACCTGTGGATCACCGCTCAGGTCCGCATCGCCATTATGGATCACTTCAAGCGAGTCGCCAAAGCAAAGAAAAATAGGAGATGGCGCTGGGTCATTACTTGAACCTAAAAACTGTCCGAAGGTATAAGTCCCAGCATTGCCGCATGGTGTTTCGGAACCTGTGGGGGTCAGTTTAATCTGTTTAGGATCGAAAGGCAGATATTTGATTTCATGAGGGGTTTGCGCGCGTAAGAGCGCAGGTGCGCCCAGGAAAAGGCACGAAAACAAAGGGATTAGAAGTCTGTGCATCAGTAGAAAAATTTTAACAAAGGTTGATGGATGATTGAAAAAACCGAGATACGGGATTGATCGTTGGGAAATGAATGTTTTACAACACCGAGTCAAGACACTATGCGCTTGACTTTTGCTGTTTTTGGACAAAATATTTAACATTTTTATCCAAAACTATTATTTCAAGTGATTTTAAACCCACTTGGACATAGTGGGCGCAAAAGTAGGCAAACCATTGCGTTCTGACCTATTAGCTGGCAAACAATTCCGCTTATTTAACACCAATTCAAACAAAAAACCGCCCCGAAACGCGCATTTAACATACTTTATTGCCGCCACACTCCGCCATTTTTTGCTTCTTATCTACCATTTATCCAACATTCCCCACCATAACAAAAACAGTGAACTTACATTACCCACATTACCTGCATTAACCCAAGTTACCTCCCACTACCACCTGATCAACAACCTTACTGCCAAAAGCATAAGGAAGTCCGGCAAGTGACATCATTGGTCGGGTAATCATAAGATTTGCCACTTTGCCGACAGCGATGGTACCGTAATCAGCTTCCAACTCCATGGCCCTGGCTCCATTCAGGGTTGCAGCATTGATGGCTTCTTCCGGAAGCAATTTCATTTTAGCGCAGGCCAGAGAAATCACAAAAGGCATATTCCCTGACGGACAAGATCCTGGGTTAAAGTCAGAAGCCAGTACTACAGGAAGTCCTGCATCGATCATTTGTCGGGCTGGGGCAAAGGGGATACCCAGAAAAAAAGCGCAACCAGGCAATAATGTTGGCAACGTTTCACTTTTTTTCAACGCTTCGATTTCCACGTCACTGGTGTATTCCAGATGATCCACCGAAATGGCTCCTTGAGCTATTCCAGCTTGAACGCCACCGGTAAGGCCAAGTTCATTGGCATGAATTTTAGGTTTTAAGCCCCATTTCCAACCTGCTTCCAGAATCCGGATGGTTTCTTCCGGGGTAAAAAAGCCTTTATCACAAAAAACATCACAATAATCTGCAAGGCCCTCACCAGCAACCTTAGGCAACATTTCCTGAATGATCAGCGAAATATAGGCTTCTCGATTCGTTTTGTATTCCATGGGAATGGCGTGTGCCCCCAAAAAGGTAGCTTTAATTGGTATTGGCGATTTCTCTTTGAGTTGCCGTACTACGCGCAACATTTTCAACTCACTTTCCAGGGTAAGGCCGTAGCCACTTTTTACTTCTATGGCGCCGGTACCCATAGAAATCACCTCCTGCAGGCGCTCCCAGGCTCCTTGAAACAGCTCTTCCTCCGTAGCCTTTTGCAATTTACGGGCAGAATTCAGGATGCCGCCACCACGTTCTGCTATTTCTTCATAGGAAAGTCCCCTGATCCGATCCACGAATTCCTCTTCACGGGTTGCAGCAAACACAATGTGGGTATGCGAATCACACCAGGACGGCAAAACCAGCCTGCCGGTAGCATCCAACACCTGACCAGCCCTTTCCGGGCAATCCTGCATGGAGCCAAAAGCTTTTATCCTGCCATGCTCAATCAGCAGAAAAGCGTCGGAGATGGAAGGCAATTGGGCCATCCCCTCCCCTTTTGCAAGCCTTCTCCGATCGGATTCTGCCTGTACCAGCAGGTGAATGTTGCGAATCAGTAAACTGGACATAATGAAAGTACAACTGCGTTTTGAACTTGATTTTTACAAAGTACCCGTTCTTTCCCCCGCCCCCACCCTTTTGCGACGCAAAACTATCTACTTTTGCAGCCTGGATTTCAATATGTTCCGATTTTACGAAAAAGAAATGCGCCCATGGTTCTTCCTTATACCACAAAAGCCTTGATCATTAGTTTTTCAGTTTGCGCAATAACAGTGATCTCTTGTAAGCAGAAAGCTTCCTGCAAATACAAGCCTGAACCCATTTTCACCAAGGATTTACCCCACATCACCCAATACAATTTCGAAAAAGAAGGCTCGCAATCTCTGGAAAGCGTTTTATTGGATCGAGGAATTTTATTGGAGATCGGCCAGGAGGTTTGCGGAAATACCTTTCAGGAATACCGGTTTACCGTACAAGGGGATTACAGTGCTCAACCAGATTCCTTTTGGATGAAGGAGGCTTCCCGACAGTTTGTTTTTTTGAGCAGTTTTTCGCCAAAACAGGCCCCCTTAAAGGATTGGGGAGATATCATTGAGCAGCGGAGGACGGAAATGATTCTGGGCCAGGAACGTGAGGTTCAGCCAGGTATTTTCATCAAGGTGGACCGTATTTTGAGCCCCGAACAAGCTACCCTGCTGGTGCTTTTTTCACAAAAAAGTGAATAATACTATTTCAATACCATGAAGATATTAATTATGGGAGGCGGAAACATGGGCCTCACCTATGCTCAGTGTTTTTTGCGCAGTCGAATAGTAACCCCTGATCAATTGATGATTCTTTGTCGGACTTATGAAAAAGCTAATCATTTGAGTGCACATTACGAGGGGCGTTTTTTCAGTGATCCCAAACTTTGTGTTCCGGAAGCAGATTTATTGATCCTTGCTGTGAAACCACAGGATTCTCCTCGCTTGTTTCAGGAAATCCAAGGCTTGACAGATCCGGGGCAGGTGCTGCTTAGCATCATGGCCGGCGTTCGGATGGAAACCATGGCTCAGGCTTTGGGCATGCGAAAAATTACCCGTGCCATGCCCAATTTACCGGCACAAATAGGTGCGGGAGTAACCGCATTCAGTTCGATGGACGAAGTAACGAGGATTGAACTGGTGATGGTGCAAAATCTACTGAATACAACGGGTAAAACGGTGTATGTAGATAAGGAAGACATGCTGGATGCTGCCACTGCTATTTCAGGATCCGGCCCTGCATATGTTTATTATTTCATGCATGCCATGATCGAGGCGGCTAAACAAATGGGCTTTTCTCCTTCAGAAGCTGAACTTTTGGTAGGTCAGACCTTTACCGGAGCTATTGATTTGTATAATAAATCTGACCTGAGTTGCCAGGAATGGATTAGCAAGGTTGCATCCAAAGGGGGCACTACAGAAGCCGCATTGAAGATCTTTCAGGAAAAGGGAATATATGAAGGGATAACTGCCGGTGCGAATGCAGCATTAAAACGAGCCGGAGAACTGGGCAAATAATATGGAATGATAAATATGCCTATTTTTTTTGGTTTATGTAGATTTTTAACTTGGATATAAGAAAAGAAGTGTCATATATTCGGGCAAACAATTTGGCATTTCAAAAACTCAATATTATTGGCCTATGATGAACGAACTTGTACATACGCATATGACCAAAGATGTCATTACACTCACACCAGATGACACATTGGGCCAGGCACGTGAAATTCTGTTGGGTAAACATATCCACCACATTCCTATTGTGGAAGGGAAAAAACTGGTAGGAATGATTACCAGTTGGGATTTGTTTAAACTGGGAAAATCTGTGGAAGAATACAGTTCCATGAAAACCAGTGAGATCATGACCAGAAAAGTAGCTACGCTTGATCCGGATCAACATCTGGGCGCCGTAGCAGAATTGCTTACAAGGCATCTTTTCCACGCGGTACCCATCGTCAATGACGATCATGAACTGTTAGGCATTGTAACCAGTACGGATATCGTCAGGTATGAGCACACCAAAGAGTATCCTGAAAATCTGGAGAAATTCATTGGCGAGAATATGTAAATTCACCAAATCACACATAAACTGCTGTAATTCAAATAATTACAGCAGTTTTTTTTATGTCATTTGTTATATTGTTTAACCTTTTAGAGTATTTTGTTAAACAAAATGAATTAAAAGCTATTTAAGGATAACAAATACTGATCAAAATGGCTATTCATACCTTAAAACGGGTGCAAATTTTACCCATAAGCCTGGAAAATGCTTGGGACTTCTTTTCCAATCCTGCTAATCTAAAAGAGATTACGCCTGCCTACATGGGTTTTCAGGTTACTTCAGATCCTGAATTCTCCCAGCGCCCAACTTATGCAGGACAAATCATTACCTACACGGTGAAACCAGTGCTTGGCATACCACTCTTTTGGATGACTGAAATTACCCATGTGGAGGATAGGAAATTCTTTGTGGATGAACAACGCGTAGGACCATATGCCATCTGGCACCATCAACATCATTTTAAATCTGTACCAGGTGGTGTGGAAATGACAGATCTGGTGCACTACAAGGTTCCTCTGGGCATATTAGGAGATCTGGCAAATCTGCTTTTTGTTCGAAGCCAGTTGGAAGGTATTTTTAATTACCGCTGGAATAAGCTGGAGGAGGTATTTGGAAAAATGCCGGCAGTTTAATCCTGATCCAACTTGTTAGTAACGCTCTTTTCCCCATCGCTTGAAACGGTGAAGCCCGGCGCGCAATACGATCCATCCATGAGCCAGTATAGTTGGAACCAGGCCAAAATGCTGCCGCATGATGGTGAATCGCTCTTCAAGGCTTTGTCTGTGTCTTTTTTTGGATAATCCTCCCATGAGGTAATCCGTAACAGGCTCATTCAAACAGGTATTTTCCCTGCTTTTTTTCAGGATTTCAATACACCAGTCATAATCTGCACAAAGGCCGGTTTCCAATCGGTATTCCGGAGCAAGTGTGCGGCGGGGAATAAAGGATTGATGAACCACACGCATACCCGTCAAATAATCCTTCCAATGCAGCGGCTTTGGCAAACTCCGGGTGCTCATTTCGCTCATGAGTCCATGCGGAGTTCTGGATTCATCCACCAGTAAGGTATCACCGTACAACACATCTGTTTCAGGACTAATTAACGCCGCCAGTTTGGCGAGTGTATCTGGTGCATGTAACCAGTCACCTGCATTCAAAAACTGAACAAAATCGCCGGTTGCCAGTCTCAAACCTTTATTCATAGCATCATATAAACCTTTGTCAGGCTCTGAAATCCACTTTAAACCCGGCATTTTAGCTGCGTATTCGCGGATAACCTCCACTGATCGGTCCTTAGAAGCTCCGTCTACCACAATATACTCCGTATTTTGCCAGGTTTGCCTAAAAACACTTTCCATTGTGCCGGCAAGCAATGATTCACCGTTGTACACAACAGTAATGATGGAAAATTGAACAGAGGATTCGTTCTTTAGTGGAATGGAATTGACCAAAACAAATTTTTTTTCTTCACAAAAGTAGGAACGTTGAACCTTTGTGTCATGCAACATTTGACAAACAGCCTGAAATTCCTGGCACTGCTGATCATCCTGAGCATCGTTACGCCTGCAAAAGCTCAAAAACGCTATAAATTCTGGGTAACATTTTCAGATAAAGCCCAAACCCCTTTTTGTATGTGCCGACCTGAAGAGTTTCTTTCATTCAGGTCTTTGGAACGGCGACGCAGGAGCAATATTCCTGTAGAAGAAAGTGATTTGCCTGTAAATCCGGCATATTTGAGTAAGCTAAAGGAGACTGGTGCTGACATACACCTTACTTCAAAGTGGTTAAATGCGGCAGCAGTTATGGCCGACTCAGCCATAGCACAACAGTTAGAAAGGCTGCCATTTGTACAATCCGTTCAATACCTGGGGCCTCACCTAAAATATCGAAATCCACCCAACCGTCCTGAAAAAAAGCGAAAGCCTCTATCCCAAAATCCTGCCATTCAGGGTCGCGACATCCCATATTGGGGGTATGCTGCTCAGCAAAACTATATGTTAGGCGTTCCTTTGTTACATATGGCCGGCCATCGGGGTAACGGAATCTGGGTAGCTGTAATGGACGGCGGATTTTCAAACGTGGATACTATTCCCATGTTTGACAGTATAGCATTACAAGGGCGGTTATTTCAAGGCTGGGATTTTGTGGAACGAGATGCGGCAGTATATGAGGCAGCGCAACACGGAACTTCCGTTTTATCTGTTATGGCAGCTAATCTGCCCTATTATTTCGTTGGAACAGCACCGGAAGCCACCTACTTCCTGCTGAAAACGGAGGATACCGGAGGTGAATTTCCGATTGAAGAAGCTAATTGGGTAGCAGGGGCAGAATGGGCTGACAGTGTTGGGGTGGATATTATCAATGCTTCTCTTGGTTATACTGCATTTAATGACAGAAGACTGGGCCATAGCAAGCTTGATTTGGACGGAAAAAGTTCGATTGGGTCCAGAGGGGCGCGTTTTGCCGCAGCCAAAGGCATGATCGTCTGCAACAGTGCCGGGAATGAAGGCGATGGAGAATGGAAGACTATTGGCGTTCCGGCCGATGCATTTGATATCATAGCTGTTGGAGCAGTGGATGGCAACGGTGCCAGGGCGGGCTTCAGCTCACTTGGGCCAACCGTCGATCAGCGGATCAAACCTGACTTGGTGGCTCCTGGCGACCAGGTTGTGGTAGCTGGAAATGTAGGCATATCCCTGGGGGTTTCGAGTGGCACTTCGTTGGCATCGCCTATGCTGGCTGGAGCTATCGCCGCACTATGGAGTGCTTTTCCTGATAAACCAGCAGCTGAAGTATTGGAAGCTATTTATGCCAGTGCTGATCAACGTTTCGCTCCTGACAATGAAAGAGGATATGGCTTGCCTGAAATGACGGAGGCGTGGTTTCGGTTAGGGAACCTGGAGAATGGAAATGGTGGTATTTTTCGATATGATGCACTAAATGGCGGAATGGACATTTATTGGTTTTCCAAAGGCTTTGTGCCGGAAGCCGAAATTGAGTTTCGGGATATTATGGGAAGAACAGTGGCGCACTACCCTTTTGTTATAAACCTAAACAACATTACACGTTTATCTGTAACGGCATTACAATTACCGCCCGGGCATTATCAAATACTATTAAGGGGGGAAAATGGGGTAAAAAGACTTGGTATAGCGTCTTGGGGCGCCTTGCGCTAACCAAAAACACGAAGGGCCGGTTTTCGGCCGGCCCTTCGTGTTTTTCCTATCTGATCAAGGTAGTATTTCCTTTGAACACTTCTTTCTCGCCATCTACATATTCTACTTCCAGAATCCAGACAAAAACACCGGGATCACATGGCTGGCCGCGGAAATTGCCATCCCAGCCTTTGGTGTCATCATTGAAAGCAAAATCCTGCAACTGAAATACCATTTCTCCCCAACGATCGAAAATCTTGAAATCCAGTACTTTTGAGGTACTTTGACCATGAACAAGTAACAAATCGTTGTTGAAATCCCCATTTGGCGTAAAGCCTGTAGGGACAAACACCTTTCTCGGTTTTTCAACTGCAATACGTACCATATCAGTGGCCCGACAGCCAAGAGAGTCTGATACCGTAATACCAAAGAACCTGGTGAACTCCAAACTGTATACAGCCGGATTGATACAATCCATACAACTTAACCAGGTTGAATCTGCAAGATTCCAGGCATATAATACCGGACCTTGTGCATTTGCCACCTCTGCAAATAATTGTGCATCCTCCCCAAAAAGGATCTCAAAATCCGGACCAAGGTCAACCTCCAGGGCATTTGGCTGTGTAACCTCAATTGGGGTTAATTCAAAGTCACATCCGTTGGCATCCACAATACGGGGTGTATAGGATCCTGCCGGTATACCAATTTGCACCGGAGAGCCATTAAAAGGTTTGTTATCTAAGGCATACCTATAGGGTGCAGTTCCTCCCATACCAGTAAGGAATATACGTCCGTCAAAACCGCCATGACATTTTGGAGGTTGCATGGTAGCGGTGCCGGATACCGGTTCGGCAGGTTGTTCCACCGTTACATTTCCAGGGGTGATACACCCATTGAAATCTGTGATACTGATCCGATAGGTTCCTGCTGCAAGGTTGGCAATGGAAGTTGTGGTTGTCCCATTTTCCCAAATATACTGGTATGGATTTACTCCCCCAGAACCAGTGGCCTTTGCACTTCCTGTGCTTTCTCCAAAACAACCCACATGAATGGGTTGCAGACTCACCCGCAGTTCAGAAGGTTGACCAATGTTCACCATATTGGTACCCGGACACCCATTGGCATCTGTAATGGTTACTCTGTATGTTCCTGCAGCCAGCCCTTGAGCTATAGAATCGGTTGGCGAACTACCACCATTCCAGAACCAGTTATAGGGTGCTGTACCGCCTTCTGCCTTAGCGGAAGCCCAACCTGTGGCATCGCCAAAACATTTTACATCGCCATTTCCGGTAATGAAGGTTTCCAACTCCAATGGATTAGCTACCTGTACGGTTGTTGTGGCGGTACAGCCCAAGGCATCTGTAGCTGTTACCATATATGTTTTGCCCCCTTGCAAGCCTGTTACATTTTGTGTAAACTGTGGAGGGGAAGTATTCCATCTGTAGGTAAAATCGTTGACATTCGCCGGAACAGCTCCATAAAAGATGGATAAGACAGCTCCAGTGCCGTCTACACCATCGTGGCAGCCTGGGGCAACGGCTTCTGCATAAGTGTTCAATTCCTGCAGTTCGTGTATAAAAGTTTCACTCATTGCAGTACAGCCATTCGCATCCGTAACGGTAACCTGATATTGGTTAGTAACCAGGCCGGTTGCCGTTTGGGTAGTTTGGCTCCCTGCACTCCAAAGGTATTTATAAGGAGACGTGCCGCCGGCATTTTGCACGGTTGCTGTTCCATTGTTACCCATAAAACAGACTGTATCAGAGACCGCAGGCATATTCAAAACAAGCAAGGGAGGTTCTGTTACAGAAGCCGTCAACGTATGGATACAACCTTTAGAATCGGTCAGCGTGGCTTGATATTGGCCAGCAAACAGGTTGTTGATATTCAGTCCATTACCAACATAACCATTTGGACCGGTCCAACTGGCTGAATATTGAGGAGTACCACCTGATCCCTGCACTTGAAGTGAACCGTTGTTTTTTCCAAAACATTTCACTGCTATAGGTGTAGCTAAACCTGTGAGCAAAGGAGGCTCGGTCACCGTTTCTGTTTTAACTGCTGAACAACCATTTCCGTCTGTGGCTGTAACAGTATAGGTTCCTGCCGTAATACTGGTAATGCCCTGATTTACCTGACCGGTATTCCAGACAAAATCAAAAGGTGTGGTGCCGCCAAGTGCATATGTGGTTAATTGTCCGTCTGAACCGCCAAAACAGGATGGTTGCCGGTTCAATGCAGTGACAATCTGAAGTAAAGCAGGTTCAAAAACTTGCATTGAACTGATCTCGGTACAACCATTATTATCGGTAATCGTAACGGTATACGTTCCTGGAAGTAAGTTTGAGATACTGTCGGTAGTCATTGCATTGTTCCATGCATAACTATACGGGCTTACTCCTCCGGAAGGGTAAACGGCTGCCGTACCTGTACTTAATCCAAAACAAGTAACATCATTTGGAGAGGCCGTTGCCAGCAATTCAGACGGTTCTGTAATGGTAACAGAAGCCGAAGAAGTACAGAATGCGCCAACACTGGTGATGGTTACAGTGTAAGTGCCTGCCGACAGATTACTCAAGGATGCGGTAGTTTGGCCGGTATTCCACAGGTAAGTATTGTTACCCGTAGCATTTGCCAGAATAGTTGCTTTTTGACCGTGGCAAAGGATTGGCTGGGTAATGGTTATGCCAGCGGCGATAGCCCCAATATTGACTTGCACATCATCTGTTGCTGTACAGCCATAAGAATCTGTTGCAGTAACGGTATATATGGCAGATACAGGAGGGCTTGCAACCGGGTTAGGACAATCTGTACAACTCAATCCCCCGGCCGGTGACCACTGATAGGTTACGCCATAGCTGGGTTCAAATGTCATGGTCCAGTTGAGCAATTTACCATTGATATTGTTCTGGTCGTCATTAATGCGCAAACGCCAGTTTCCGTTGGAAGGTTCACCATAAAGATCGGTCCAAGGGCCTTCAGGAAGCCAATTACCCGTAAATGGGGCTGCAGAGGATGGAGCAAACGGGCCGGGGAAACTGATGGGTACCGTTGCTGTAGGGGTAAAACAGGTATTGGAGTAATTATTTCCGTCGCCACCATTATCCGTAGTCAGTTCGAGCACGATCCCATTGGGTGATACAAGATAGGCGTCAACATCCGAAATCCAGCTATGTTCGACATTGATACACACCGATCTGATCACCCCCGGACCAATGGTTGGCGGCATGACGCCAAAGGAGGTTACCGTGGAGTTAATCGGAAAATTTCCATTGGGGATGTCAATGACTGTTCCATTGGTGAAGGTTGGCGGTGCCGGTACCGGAGTGGGCACCGTACCGCTTAACTGAACTGGGGTATTGGGTAGACAAACAGAGGTGTCGGCCATTATAGGCGGTTCCAGAATTCTGTCGCGTATGAACAGAATAACGGTATCACGATTGCAAGGATCTACCTGCACAGAAATACCAATAGACTCCGGAGCTTCGGCAATGCCGTCCGAAAAAGCGATGATTGGAATAGATATCGTGGATTGGCCTGCAGGGATTACCAGATTACTTGGAATGGTCTGGTAATCGGTTCCCGGGGTGGCAGAACCGAACACATTAAAATTAACCGTATAGTTGGAAGAACGAAGTTCCGGCAGTGTGAAGTTTACGGTGCCTTGTGTACACCCCTCTGCAATGGTGCCATCGGCTGAAATAGTTGCTGCATTCACTTGAAGAGATCCTGTTCCAAAGCTTTTGGCTTCGAGAAAAACCCCGGAGTCATAAGCAGCGTCACCCACATCGGCAATGGCAAGTTTAATGGTATAAGGCTGGCAAGGAGTCACCACTGCGATTGCGGTAAACACATCTGTAAAGCCGTCGTATACCGGCTGCAGCATGCTACCAAGGTTATCGTTATAATACTGAGCATTAAAAGGAGGGCACGGTGGCGCCGCCGGATTTGCCGGGTGTACATTATTAATGGAAACCGGTAGATTGGTACCAGGCACTCTGGCTATATTGGTGAACGCAGGATACCCGGGGCCTTGAATGAAGAAACCAAACACATCATTGAAGTTGGTGCAAGCGTATTCCGGGTATTCTTCAGAGGCAAAACTATAGCGAAAACGCAAGGTGTCAGCATTCGGAATGAAAGTGATGGTATACACTGCCACGTCGTTTAGATCGCCCGTAGCAATTGGTGAAAGGCTGGGTTCAATTGAACCACCAGCGTTACCATCACTGGCCTGAACCATGCCTTCATCAACGGCATTTAGTGAAAATCCAGAGGTAAGAACGATTCCACGCTCAATACCAATAGAAGGGGTTCCGCCGGAAAAGTATCCAACGGAGCGAGGGTCGCCATTAAAATTAATGCTGGTTACTTCCACGCCTTCTCCGAGGAAGACATTAGAAATCAGGGTTTGCGGATTGTAGGGTCCTGTTACAACATCTGTAACCTGAAGAAATTGGGCTTGAGCGATGGGCGCTAACAGGCAAAATGCAAAAAGTAGTAATGCTTGCTTTGGGCTAAAGTTGCAGTTCATCCGGTGTGAGAATTGATTGGTTATGAGTTCCTGGGACGTTGTCAGGAGATTAATTCCGGAAAGGGGATGAAAGAAGGATTAACAGTTTGCCCGCCTAAAAGTAGCGGAATAATACAATGTCTTGTATCCCCTTATGTCTAAAAAATTCGGGGGAAGATACGTTGAGGCTTGATTGTGCTGTAGTCAAGCAAAGATAAATTCATAAAAATGCAAAAACGCAGGAGTTCGTACCAGACGAAAACCTGCGTTTAAGAATTTGTAGCGCGAGGGAGGCTTGAACTCCCGACCTTGCGATTATGAATCGCACGCTCTAACCAACTGAGCTATCGCGCCATGCCTTTTCAAAAGCGGGTGCAAAGGTAATATCTCTTGGAGCGATTCACAAAATCGCGCTGTGATTTTTTTGAATTTCAGTATATTTTTAGCCTTAGTTAATACTTTTGCCCAACGCTCCTTTACACATGAATACAATACCACCCAAGCAACGTACTTCTCAGCCCAATTTTTTTCAGCAAATCTGGTTCCGGATTCGGCGCATAGGGGTAGAGATTTACGCTTTCATTACAACACCTTTTGTGTTCAAGAATTGTTTGGGCATGGCCGGGGTCATGACTTTCCTGTTATTGCTCACGTTTTGGTGGATGAAGTGCTACACCAACCATGGAGAAAGTGTTCAGGTGCCGAGTTATGAAGGCATGAGTTTTCGGGAAGCTGCTAAAAAGGCCCGTTCCCGAGATTTCGGGGTTGCCGTGAGTGATTCTATTTATGTACCAGGCGAGCCCGCAGGGAAAATTGTATCTCAGGATCCCAAACCCAATAGCCGGGTTAAAGAAGGTCGGACGATTTATTTCACCGTTACCAAAAACAACCCTGATATACTCAAACTGCCCAATTTGAAAGCCGGCGATGATTATGAGATTTATTCCCGCAGGTTGGCAAGAATCGGGTTAAAACCCCGCATAGTAGCCCGTGCCGCCGATCCGGGCGTTGGCCCTAATACGATTATTGCGGTCATTTACAAAGGTGATACCATTACCAATCAGCTTCGCATCAATGATGTTCCGGTTGAAATGGGGGCTACTATAGATTTTGTGGTAAGTGAAGAAGTAACCTTAACCGTAACTATGCCGGATTGTGTTTGCCATACCCTTGGAGAAGCTAAATTCAAACTTCAGGTAAACGAACTCAGCATAGGTACCATTATCAAGGATGGGACCGTAACCGACGACGAAAACGCCTATGTTTGGCGACAGAGTCCAAAATACGAACCCAATGGCACCATGCGCAAGGGTGAAAAAATGGATTTGTACATTACACAGAATAAACCCGCAAGTTGTGCTGCCAAACAGGATGACGAATTCCGGTAATTACCAGGTAAACATGGAGTTAGTTTAACCACAAAAGGCGCAAAGGGCACAGAGTGTAATAAACTTGGTGTTATAAAAACCACAAAAGGCACAAAGGACACATAGTACGATAAACTATGTGTCCTTTGTGCCTTTTGTGGTTATCAAATGGTTGGTTTAAGTCTACCTTAGTTGCATCCCATTTCAATCCTTGACAAAGGATCATTGTTAGGGAAGCAATTGCCCGACATGGTAGCGCTTGGAACATAGCGATTCATGTTCGGATCGAACAACCCATTTGCCAAAAACTCCGTCAAATCGTCAATTTCTGATGGCGTAAGTCCAAGCGGGCGGAATAAACCAGTGATCTGACTGGTTGGCACGAGCGGATTTTCCGGCACACCATCGTTGAAATATTCCACCACTTCACGAAGGGTACCTTTGCTTGCGCCATGAAAATAAAATCCTACATCACGCAAGTTGTATAATTGAGGCACCTTGAATTTAAACATATCTTCCTGACGGTCTGTGAATCCGCCACGACCAAACACACGTTTATCAGTGGGGCCGGTTCGGAATACCTGAGCACCTCCAGTTTGGTACAAATCATTTACGCCCAGGGCAAAAAACTGGTGAGGCTGACTGTTTAGGGATGGGCTGTTATGACAATCTGAGCAACCGGCTTTTCCGAAGAATAGAAGCGCACCTTTTTTCTGTTGTTCTGTCATAGCGGCTTTGTCACCTTTCAGCCATTGTTGGAAAGGCGCCTGATTGGTCAGAATGGTACGGAAGTAAGCGGCCAATGCAAATGCTGCCGTCAATCGGGTATAGCGCTCATTTACAGGAATATCAGGAAAAGCGGCATCGAACATTTCTGTATATCCCAAAGAATCCGTTACGGCCTTATTGATTACCTGACGGTGTACTACCAAAGCCCGGGCATTGTTAGCCTCAAGTCCAGGCAACCCTTTGAAATTAATTTCTACCAGGGTATCCTGATTCCACACATTCTCGGTTCCGATATTTACATTGAAGGAACCAAAAGTGCCTGCCCAAAGCGCATTGGTCACATAGGTCAGATTCATGGTAGGAAGCGGCCTGGCGCCTTGCGCATCAACTTCATCACCCAGGTAAATGGGGTGTTTGGAGCGCAATTCTCCACTTTCACCAAAGCCGATGGCCCCATCTGCCACCCCTTGAATACGACCAGCTGTAAATCCTCTGGATGGAACATGACAGGAGCTGCAGGAGAAGGTTTCTTTGCCGTCTGGATATTTATTTTCGAGCGCAATGCCTGTTTCATAGAACAGCATTTTGCCCAATTCTACCTTGGCTTGTGTAACTGGATTTTTTTCACCTTGATTTGGCAGAAGCGACAGATCTGTGCCATCAGGCATAATGTAGCCTTGGAATGTACCAGTGGCAGAACGCAGGTTTAATTGATCTTCCAGCAACTGATCAAAATTAAAGGACGGATCGTGCACACACGACAAGAAATAGGTACTCCCTGCGATTAAGAACAAAAATAGTAAAGAACGTTTCATGAAGAAGCAAAAAGGATAGTTGGTTGGATAGGCAGAAAAGGGGGGAGATCAATATTTACAGGCAAAAGAGATGCCAATCATAGCCTATATAGATTAATTAAAAGAAACAAGGCAATTTTAATTTCATGAAACCCTATATGCCCCTATTTTTTGGCAACAGAGGGCAATCCATTGACACTTTCAACCACAAACATGGTGTAATCACTTGAATAGGATGCAATCACTGTTTGCATCCGTTCCAATTGCGTATCTGTAATGAAAGTTTGTCCAAAGGCTCTTCGGATCAAAAGACCCACCAACTGGCGAACCCTCTGAGCATCAAGCTTGTCAAATATGTCATCCAGTAGTAAAATGGGAGCTGTGTCTTTTTCCTGACGTAATACATCATATTGAGCCAATCTCAAGGCTAATAGAAAAGATTTCAACTGTCCTTGAGAAGCAAACTTTTTCACTAATTGCCCATCCATCAAAAGCCGCAAATCGTCTTTGTGTGGCCCTACAGTGGTTCTTTGCAGCACCCTGTCCTTTTCTCTGACCTCCTCAAGCAATATAGCAAAATTATGGCCTTCCAGATCAGACTCATACTGCACGGCCACTTGCTCCCTGCTTCCGGAAATCTCAGCGTAATATTCTGCGAACAATGGAGCAAATCGTTCTACAAACTGTTTTCTGTGTTCAAATAAGATTTTCGCAGGTGTCGGGAGCTGCTGATCCAGACTTTCCAAAAGTGAAGCATCATAGCGGCGATGCTCTGCAAAAAGTTTCAACAAGGCATTACGCTGTTTGATAATCGCGTTATAGGTCAATAAATGGTGAAGATAATCGGGAGATATTTGAGACAAAGTGGTGTCCAAAAACCTTCTGCGATCCTCACTTCCTTCCTGAACCAGGGATACATCGTCGGGGGCAATCATAACTACCGGGAATTGACCAATAAAATCTGCCAGCCTTTCATAAGGCACCTCATTTCGCTCCATTTCTTTTCGCTGACCAGCCTGGTATTTGGCAACTATTTTCACACCGGATTTATCTACTTCAAATCGTCCTTCAAGCCGAAAAAAAGACTCTCCATGCCGGATCAGGTTTCGATCGTTCAGGCCGGTATGGCTTTTACACAAACATAAAAAATGGATAGCATCTAGTACATTGGTTTTCCCCACTCCGTTCAGTCCCACCAGGCAGTTCAGTACCGGGGAGAAGTCCATTGTTTGGGACGCATAATTTTTATAATTGGTAAGTTTAATGCGAGAGAGGAACACGGTGCAAAGATAGAAAGAAAAGATGGACGGTAGGCAGTAGTAGGTAGACGGTGGACGGCAATAAACAGCCTGATTGAATCCATCCTTCCATCATTTTTCCTATTTTTGCGGCATGGAAAATATGATTCAGGTTACTGTACTTGACCGTGAGGGCAATGAGCATCTGCTGGATGGTCCTACCGATATGAATTTGAATATTATGGAGTTGTGCAAGTCCTACGAGTTGCCGGTGGAGGGGACGTGTGGAGGAATGGCGCTTTGTGCAAGTTGCCATGTGTATGTACTTAGTGACCATGAACTCAGTGAGCCAACAGATGATGAACTGGCCATGTTAGATGCCGCGTTTTTTGTAAAGGGGAATAGCAGGCTGGGATGCCAGATAAAACTTCGTGAAGCTGTTGACGGTTTAAAACTTCAGTTGGCCCCAGTTGGAAGTTAAATATTCAACCTGAGCGAACCTTAGTAAAGGATATACCTCGTACTTTTGTCCTGAAGACGCCCTATCCTATTTCGCCTGCTATGACAGTCGGAATAGGATTTTCATTTAAGAGCCATCCACCAATCCAATTATGATACAGTCCTTTACCTCTTTAGCCCGTTATGTAGCCTCAGCTATCATGATATTCAATGCCTGTTTTGTTCAGGCACAGGTGAGTTGCATTCCTGTTTTCCCCAATGCAGATGATCAGGTAACGATCACCTTTGATGCCACCCAAGGGAATGGCGCTCTGGCAGGAGTTGGCCCGGTATACGGCCATTTTGGGGTAATAACGAATCTGAGTACAAGCCCTACAGATTGGAAATACGTTCAAACTACCTGGGCTGTGAATAATGCAGCTGCGCAGATGACCAGTGCTGGCACTAATTTATGGAGCAAAACCATTAATATACCTACCTTTTTTAATGTCCCTGCCAATGAAACAGTACTTAAGTTGGCATTCGTTTTCCGTAATGCCAATGGCTCTGTGGTGGGTCGGGCCGCAGATGGCAGCGATATCTACTATGAGGTTTATCCGCAAAACACACCATTGCAAACGGTTTTGCTGCAACCGTCAACCTCTTTGTTTGCTGCCAACATAGGCCAGTTAATCCCTGTAAAAGCGGCAGCATCAGCACCTGCCAACCTAAAATTACTGGACAATGGTGTTCAGATAGCTTCTGTAACCAACGCCGAGCTGCTTCAACATTCGATTAATGTAAATACAGCTGGAGTACATAAAATAGATTTCGTAGCCTCAACCCCATCAGCTTCCGATACCGCCTCCTTCACTTATATCGTTCCGGGAAATGTCGTTACAGAAAACCCACCTGCCGGTACGGAATGGGGCGTTCAATATCTGGCTGCTGACAAAGTCCGGCTTTCTGTGTATGCCCCCAACAAACAATCCGTGTATGTGATCGGTGATTTCAATAATTGGCAGCCTGTTCCTTCACATCTGATGAAAAGAAACGTGGATGGGGCACTTTGGTGGATCGAACTAAGCGGATTACCCGCTGGCCAACCTGTTCGTTTTCAATACCTTGTGGATGGCGTTTTGCGCATTGCGGATCCACTCAGCACCATCGTGCTCGATCCATGGAATGATCCGTTTATTCCTGCTTTTACCTACCCTAATCTACCCTCCTATCCTACGGGCAAAACTTCTGGCATTGTTAGTGTGCTGCAAACCAATCAACAGCCTTTTATTTGGACTGCTGACAGCTATGAAAGACCGAAAAAGACCGATCTGGTGGTGTATGAATTGCTGATGCGCGACTTCATTGCCCGTCATGACTACCCCACCCTGTTGGATACTTTAGACTATCTGGAAAAGCTGGGTGTAACCGCTATTGAATTAATGCCCATTAATGAATTTGACGGGAATATCAGTTGGGGCTACAATCCAGCCTATCATAAATCATTGGATAAATATTATGGGACGCCTGAGGCCCTGAAAACCTTTGTGGATGAATGCCATAAGCGTAATATAGCTGTAATCCTGGATGTGGTATTCAATCAGGCTACAGGCGCAAGTCCGCTGGCGCAATTATATTGGGATGCCGCCAACAATCGCCCTGCTGCCGACAACCCATGGCTGAATCCTATTGCCAAGCATGATTTCAATGTATTTAATGACTTTAATCATGAGTCACAGGCTACCAAAAAGTATGTAAAGTATTGTCTGGAATATTGGCTGGAGGAGTTCAGGATAGATGGTTTCCGTTTTGACTTATCCAAAGGTTTTACCCAAAAGAATACCCTCGGTAATACAGGAGCCTGGGGGCAGTATGACCCTTCACGGGTGGCCATCTGGAAAGATTATGCCGATTACCAATGGTCTGTTGACCCTGGCAGCTATGTGATCCTGGAGCACTTTGCCGACAATGATGAGGAAAAAGAGTTGTCTGATTACGGAATGATGATTTGGGGAAAAATGTACGAAGCCTACAAAAACAGTGCATTAGGTTATTCTACAACCTCTGACCTGAGTGGTATTTCTTATGTTTCCAGAGGCTGGACTCAGCCCCACTTAATCGGTTATATGGAAAGTCATGATGAGGAGCGGATTGCCTTTGAATGTAAAACTTATGGAAATCAGGTTCCCACCCATAACATCCGTACAGTGCCCGTCTATTCGCAACGGATTGCCATGTTGAAAAACCTGCTTTACACTGTTCCAGGCCCCAAAATGTTGTGGCAGTTTGGTGAACTGGCGTATGATTTCCCCATCAATTACTGTGAAAACGGTACGATCAATCCGGATTGCCGCACCTCTCCCAAGCCGATCCGATGGGATTACTTCAGCGATCCATATCGCAGAAAACTACATGGAATCACGTCATCTTTGCTTACGCTGCGAAAAAACCATGAAGTATTTGAAACCACTGATTTCCAATTAAATATCACGACGGGCCAGGTTCGGAGCATTTTTTTGAATCATCCAGACCTGAATGTTGCAGTTTTTGCGAATGTTGGCGTCCAGGGTACTACGGTTACCAATCCCGCCTTTCAGCACATTGGCGAGTGGTATGAATATTACACCGGCGACACCTTGCTGGTAACTTCCGGGGTTCCAACTTCATTTTCGCTAAAGCCAGGCGAATACCGCCTTTATCTAGATAAATATGTACCACTTCCTGAAGGCGTAGTTGTTTCAGGAGCGAAAGAAGCTGCAGGCTTTTTGGCATTCGTGGAGGTCCAGCCAAATCCGGTAACAGAATCAATGAATATTCTGTTTGAACTGAAAGAAAAAACCGATCTTCGCATGGAAGTAACGGATGCTTCAGGAAGACGGGTTTGGACTGAGCAAATTAATCAGCTCTCATCCGGGGCTCAAAGTATGCAGATCCATACTGCCGACTGGAAACCAGGTATTTATTTCCTCGTGGTGTATGATGATATGGGAGGTCGACTGATTAACAGAGTGGTTAAAATTTAGCTATAAAAGAGCGGTGGAACCCTTGCCTTGAGCGGGGCCGCCGTCGTTCCATCCTGCCAAGGCGGGATGTCCTCATATACGGGGCGTGCAGATATCACTGCACGCCCTTTTTGCTTCAACAAGCGTCAAATATGGCCGAAAAGCGCATATTATTGTTGACCCCCGGTTTTCCTGCTTCTGAAACAGACGACCGCTGCAATCCACCTTTACAACTACTGGTAAAGGAGTGGCTGGAAATAGGCATACAGGTGGATATAATCACGTTGGAGTATCCATTTACGCATGTTCCATACCACTGGAATGATGCCCACGTTTGGCCATGTAACGGAAAAAACCAAAAAGTAAGGAAGATATTGACCCTTTTGAAAGCGTATCTTTTTGGTTTGCAAGGGGTCAAAAAGTTGCCTGCTGAAAGCCAACCCGTTATCCTAAGTTGCTGGCTTGGCTGGGCGTCTTTTGTAGGGAATCAATTAGCCCAAAAAACGGGATTTAGCCACTATACCATCCTCATGGGCCAGGATGTTTTAGGCTCCAACCGACTACATCTATCCAGGCTTTCCAACCACCGGGTTAAGCACCTGATTGCCGTTTCCGAGTTTCAAAATGATTGGCTTAAAAAAAACACGGGGCATAGTGCCGGCCATATTATTCCATGGGGATTGCCTAGGTCTCTGCCTTTTCATACAACAGTAGATAGCAGGCAAAATCTGATCTTAGGCGTTGGAAACCTTATCCCTGTAAAAAACTGGGACAAATGGCTGGAGACCCTGGCCTTGTTTTTGCCGGCGCATCCTGAATTCAAAGCCATGCTGATTGGCGAAGGCCCAGAAAAAGCCCGCCTTGAACAACGTAGCCGGAAATTGGGTTTATCGGGTTCCATCACTTTTACAGATAGTCTACCACGTGCTGAGGTGATTGCCCGGATGCAACAAGCCCGGATACTCTTACACACCGCTGATTATGAATCCTACGGATTCGTCCTGACAGAGGGCCTTGTTGAAGGGCTGAAAATAGTCAGCACCCCGGTTGGTATAGCAGGTAGATTAACTAATTATCTGGGGAATACTCCCGCAACATTAGCTAGCGGGTTAGAAGAGGCTTTAAAACATCCCCCCCAAACGGCACAACTGCCCACCATGATGGAGGTGGCCAATCTGTACGTGAATGTGCTATTCCCGGTATAAAATCAACCTTTAGAGAGCAGTTTTACTGTAATTTTCTCTCCAATTTGACATTTTAACCAATAATGACCTTGAGGTAAATCCCGGGCTGGAATGGTTTGGGTTTGATGCAATACCAGTACTTTTTTCCCAGCAGTATCAAACAACTCCAGCCTATCAGGAATTTCAGCACTTTGAACTTGCCATGCATCCGAGGTTGGATTAGGCCAGATCAATATCAACTTATCATCGTTTTCAGGGCTATTAACCGACACTGATCCGCAGTCCAGTTCATTGAGATATTTCCACATATCGTTATCGAATTGAATTGGAACCGAACCACCTCCTGGGCCAACATAGCCGGCATCATTTCCCTGTCGTACTATCACCCAGCCTTTGGATGGAACCACGTGGATTTTTTGGTCATTTTTTCCAAGGGCTGCGTATAGATCATCCGGCGCGTTTGACAATAGCTTAAATGGGAAAACAAATTGCAGATCAGGAAGCATAAAACTTTCCTGTCCGTTCAGCCACCACAGGTATCCATAACTCTTGTTGAGGGGTTGAGAAGGATGCGTCATGTCATACAAGTACTGCTGGTTATGCAACAGCGTATCTCCATTCCAGATGCCATTTGCCAGCATGAGTAATCCAAACCGGGCCATGTCACGTGCCTTACTGTACATGATATGGTTGACCCAGAGCCCCTTCATTCCGGTAGGATCCAAAATGCGGGTCTTGGTAAAATTATTCAGGGTTAACCCGCTTGCTTCTTCTAAAACGTTGTGTACCAGGTGGTATGGGGCATTGTGGTAGGACCAGCGGGAGCCGGCATCTGCCAAATAGGTTAAACAAGAGGGTTGCGTGCAATTATCGTCTGACCCTGAATCATTTAATCCACTCGACATGGCAATCTGGTGGCGAATGGTAATGAGGTCCTCCTTATCAGGGGGAGCAGTGGTCCAACCAATTCCCAGGTATTGACTGGTTTTATCCTGGATATTCAACAGACCTTCGTCCTGAGCTTGTCCGACCAGGAATGCGGAAAGCGATTTCCCTGCTGAAGCCCAATACCAAATGGAGTCCTGAACAAAGGTGCCGAAATATTTTTCCAGCACTATTTTTCCGTCCTTGAGCAGGATAAATGATTTGGTATTTTTTTCTTCCAGGAAATGATACAGACTATCTATTCTTTCCTGACAAAAGCCAAGGTCGGCAGGAGCCAATGTTTGCCAGACTGTGCCGGCTTTAGGAGGAAAATACAAATTTTGGGCGCTCAGGGTTTTCATACAGAGCGCTAAAATGGCTACCCAAAAAAGACGGTTTGACATTGCTATCAGATTGCGAGTGAAAAATATCGAATGGTGGTACTTGGACAATAATTTCATTCAAAGGTTTAAGGTACAGCCTATTATTTTTGCCCAAACATTCCACCAATGCGCACCCTACTTTACTTTACGCTTTTCCTGGCCCCTACCCTATCCTTTGCTCAAAAAATGCTGGAATCGCATGAATGGTGCGGTAAAAAACACATGATTTTGCCGGAAAAGTTCATGAACCAGCAAGATGGCAGGAGTGACTCCATTGACATCCTGGAGATTTCAGTGAACCTGGATTTGATGAATGTGCCGCAGGTTAAAGCCTTCAGCACCCTGGAAATTCAAAGTAAAGTTGATAATATCACTTCCATATTGCTCGACTTGGAGGGCCTTACCGTGGATTCCGTTAAAGCTGGCTCGGGGCAATCCCTTGATTTCACCTACAGTTCGCCCAATTTGACGGTTACCTTTCCCGATGCCCTTAACAGCGGTGACCTTTTCTCCCTTACCGTGTATTACCGCGGAGTTCCACCAACGGATGCCAGTGGATGGGGAGGTTATTATAATACAGGAGGCTATACCTTCAACCTTGGGGTTGGCTTTGCAGCCGATCCACATTCTTTTGGGCGGGCATGGTTTCCTTGTTTCGACAATTTTGTGGAAAGGTTTGTTTTTCAGGTGAGTTCCCGAACGCCGGTAAGTCGTAAATGTTACAGCAATGGCGCCTTGATATTTGAATTAGAAGAAAATGGCGTTCTCGAAAGAACCTGGCGTATACCGCAGACAATCCCTTCTTACCTGGCCTGTTTTGCAGTAGGTCCGTACATCTCCTTCAAACGTGATCTTCAAGGAGAAGGCAATACCATAGTGCCTGTTGAAATAGCTTGTGTTGCCTCTGATACGAATAAGGTAAAAGCCACTTTTCAGAAACTTCAGCAAGCGCTTGATGTGTATGAATACTGGTTTGGCCCTTACCAATGGAACAAAATCGGGTATTCGCTGGTGCCTTTTAATTCGGGGGCCATGGAACACGCCACCAACATTGCCATAGGACGTTCTTACATTGATGGAACGACTGCCTTTGAAGCCCTTTGGGCGCATGAGTTAACCCATATGTGGTGGGGCGACCTGGCCACCTGTTCTACTGCAGAGGATATGTGGCTGAATGAAGGATGGGCGAGTTTTGGGGAACATCTCTTTACCGAAAAAGCTTACGGGGCCCAAGCCTATCGCACAGCGGTGAATGCCAACCACTTAACTGTGCTTCAGAACGCGCATGTAAGTGAAGGAGGGTACAGAGCTGTTTCCGGTTTGCCACACAGTTTAACCTACGGGTCGCATGTTTATAATAAGGGTGCATCCGTTGCACATAATCTCCGTGGTTATTTAGGAGATTCTCTTTTCCGGGAAGGATGCAGGGCAGTGATGGGTAACACCCAATTTACCTCCCTTAGCAGTGCGGAGTTGCGTGATAAGCTGGAAGTGGCCACCGGAAAAGATTTGCATGATTTTTTCAACGACTGGGTTTTTTCCGGAGGCTATCCTGATTACTCCATAGACTCTACGGAGGTGTTTTTATCCCCGGTGGATGGCCCTACGCTGGTTCGTGTACATATTAAGCAAAAATTACGTGGGGCGCCTCATTTACATCAAAATGTGCCGCTTGAATTCACTTTTTTACTTTCCAACGGGCAAAGAGCGTATCGGACAGGGCTTGTTTCCGGGGAAAACAGCGTTTTGGAATTCTATTTCAATGCCTGGGGTCCTATTCCATTAAATGTACTGGCAAACACTCAATTGAAAATCCTTCAGGCCAGAAGTGAGGGAGAACGCATGCTCAAAAACAATGGTGGTAATAATTTTGGCGACGCCAAATTCAACCTTACCGTGAATGCACTGGGAGCAGATTCTGTGTTATTCCGGGTAGAACATCATTTTGCAGCCCCGGATAATGCAGGAGCAAACCCAAATGGCTATGTGTTAACCAACAGATATTGGTCGTTGCATACCAACGGGAAAAACTTTCCTGCCGGATTTAATGCACAGGCCGTTTTGATATATGATGGCAAAGGGCAGGCTGATCAATTGGATCGGGAGTTGTTTGCCGCTACCAGTACTTCGGAAGACAGTGTTTTGCTGTTGTATCGCCCTGGAGCCGGTCATCCATGGCAGGAATGGCCAAGTTATACAAAACTCAATTTGGGAAGTAATACAGATAAATATGGCCAATTACGGCCTACCATGCTTAAAACTGGTGAATATACTATAGGGAAGGGGGTTTCCAGTGTAGCAATCAAACAACCGGAACCTTTGGGAAAAATCCGGGTATTACCCAACATTACCATGGGTCAACCAGTTATGGTACAATCTGAACTTCCAGTAAACGCTATTCAAATGATCAACTCGGAGGGGATTACTGTTCGGGAATGGAACTTTGATCCGACCACAGAAATACAATTGAATATCAGTGATTTGCCAGCCGGCAATTATTGGCTCTTACTGGTAGGAAAAGAAGGGCATGCGGTAACGAAATTACAGAAAGGTTGATCTTTTACAGGAATGGACCATCCTATGAATTCTTCCTTTGAACGGGTAAAATAGCCCTTAGGGTGGTCCATTAAAAAAACACCTCCTGCGCCATACGAAAGGTATTGGCATGGGCTTCCACGATATCAGCTATCCGTGGGGAATAACCTCCGCCCATGCTGGCTACCACTGGCAGTCGATGCTGTTTTGCGAAGGAGAACACAATTTTATCGCGCTCCTTACAGCCCTCGCGACTAATATTGAGTCGGCCAAGCTTATCAGTGGCAAGAATGTCAACACCGCTTTGGTAGAAAACAAAATCCGGCTGAAACGCATCAGCTATCCGGGGAAGTGTTTCCCGTAGAATTTTCAGGTATGCATCATCTTCCATACCATCTGGCAGTCCAATATCGAGATCGGATTTTTCCTTGCGGATTGGATAATTTCTTTCACCGTGCATGGAGAAGGTAAAAACCTTCGGTTCTGATTCAAAAATACTGGCGGTGCCGTTGCCCTGGTGAACATCCAGGTCAATGATGAGGATTCTTTTGGCAAGACCTTCTTGTAACAACCAATTTGCGGCAACGGCCTGATCATTGAAACAGCAATATCCTTCTCCCCTATCAGCAAATGCATGGTGTGTACCTCCGGCAATATTCATGGAACAGCCATGTTCCAAAGCAAATAAGGTGCACTGTAAGGTGCCATAAGAAATATGTCGCCCCCGGCGCACGAAAGTATCATTGATTGGAAAGCCGATAGCTCTTATTTCCTTCTCCGACAATCTTAACTCATTCATTTTCGACCACCATTCGGGCGTATGGGTTAGCAGCGCCACGTCTTCCATTAAGAGCTCAGGATGAAAAAAATGACTTTCAGTTACTGTTCCTTCCCACAGTAATTGCTCTGGCAGCAGATCGTATTTACCCATCGGGAATCGATGGCCATCCGGCAAGGCATAACGATAAATGGGAGAGAAAGCAATCCTGAGCATTTACTGGCAAAAATAGCCAAGATTAACGCACAGAAGCGGTGAATGTTTAGTTCCTGAAATGAAAAGAGCCGTCCCGGGAAAGCGGACGGCTCAACTTTTCTTACCGATTAGAAGAGAAAAACTTCAAGAGATTATATGTTCAGCGAGGCTGAGCAAGACGGTATAATAGCAACCAAAACCATGCCAAAGTTGAGTTTTGAGAGATGAAAATTCGAGGTTCGTTTCTATTTATTCTACCTTGAGTACCCAAACATGTTTACCCTTTTCCGTAGCGTCTTTAGGTATCCTGATTTCAACCTCACCAGCATTAAACTTCCATGCCAAACGTTTGGGGCTACCCAGCATAGTTATTTGCTGAGCCTTGTCAATAGTCAACTTATTAAGGATAAGGCGATCTCCTGGCTCATCAAAAAGGAAAACAAACCGGGTTTTACCATCTTTGGATTGGGTATAGCGGATCCGATCTCTCTCATTAAAGGTGGAATACATCCGGGTACCATATATAGCTTCACCATTCACTTTCATCCAGGCTCCAATTTCTGCTAATCGTTCATAAGCCTCGGAGTGCCAGGTACCATCAGGTCCGGGCCCAATATTTAGCAAATAGTTTCCGCCTTTGCTGACAATGTCCACTAGTTTTTCAATGATTTCATCCGTTGGTTTATAGCGGTCATTGGGAACATAACTCCAACTGCCAGCCATAGTCATACAAGTCTCCCAGGGATATGGAAGCCCCTCTGCAGGAATATGCTGCTCTGGGGTTAGATAATTCTGATGGATACCTGGAACGGCCCGGTCTACTACGATAAGTCCGGGTTGTTTGGCACGAGCCTTTTTTACCATTCCAGCCATGTCAATATCCTGACTCTGAGGGTTGCGCGCCCAACGGCTGTTTTCATACACCTCGCTAAGCTCTGTCTTTATTTCATCCTCCGTTTTGGTGCGCACCCAACCTCCATCCAGCCATAGTATATCCATTTTGCCGTAATCAGTCATTAATTCATCAATTTGCTCATGCGTATATTGTACGAATTGAGCCCATTTTTCCGGGTATTTTTGAATAGAATAGTTACAGTTTCGGTCGCTGGGGGGGAAGCGTTGCCACCAGTAATGATCTGAATGCCAATCAGGTTTGGAGAAATAGGCTCCGGTCCATAAACCTTCCTTTCGAAAAGCATTGAAAATCTCCTTAGCTACATTGCTACGTGGGTGATTGCGGAATGGGCTTTCTGAACCCGTGATTTTGTAATCGGTTGTTTTGGTATCGAACATACAAAAACCGTCATGATGTTTGGTGGTAAACACCACATACTTCATTCCGGCATCCCGGGCAGCTTTGGCCCATGGTTCCGGATTAAATTGCACGGGATTAAACGTTTTAGGGAGATTTTCATAAGCTTCCAAATAATCCTGATAGGAATCAGACACACCTGGCTTTCGTCCTCCGGTTGCCCAGGAAAGATCCTCAGGGCAAATGCTCCAGCTTTCAACAATCCCCCATTGGCTGTAAGCCCCCCAGTGCATGAGTAATCCGAATTTAAGATCCTTCCACTCCTCCAGTCTTTGTTGAATGGCCGGATCAGGATCAGGGAAGTAGGCTTGGTGTTGGGCGTTTGCTTCCTGAATCAGAAACAGGATTGCCAGCACTGACCACCAGCCAGGAATAAAGGTTTTATCTTTTTTCATGTTTCATCTACATTTTACCGAGACAAGGTCTGAACTTTTCAAATCGTCTGAAAAACTTTTTAAGCCCATCACTAAGGGTATCACCGGTACCAGTGTGTCACTCATGCAAACAAATCATTTTCATCAACTATTAAGCTATGAAATTTTTGACGACCCTGGTTCTTTTCAGCATGACTTTTGCACACCTGGCAGCACAATCAGAACAAACCCTTTTCCAGAAAGCCAAAATCCGTGGAGGCTTTGGTGGCCCCATTTTCACCTACAGTAAGGTAAAAGACTTTCATGGTTTTGGTGCAGGCGGAGGTGGTGGTATTGTTGTGAATCAAGCAATGATCGGAGCGTTCGGACAGGGGGAAGTATTTACCATTCCCCAAACCAATCAACCAGATGGCGCCATTGCATTGGGTTATGGTGGTTTATGGCTCGGGTATTCGGCACCTACGCAAAAAGCCATCCATGGTTTTGCTTCCATGAAAATTGGGGTTGGTGGTATTGGCGTAACGAACCGTTATGATTGGTGGGAAGAAGATATGGATTTTGATGAGTATGACCAGGGCGTTCTGGTGTTAACGCCCGAAGCTGGAATAGAATTGAATTTATTCCATTGGATGCGAATTGCCGGCACGGTAGGTTACCGGTTCGTGAATGGTTTTGAAGGAGGGCTGGGATTGAACAAAAAGGATTTAAACGCTCCGGTGTTTGGGTTGACGATGCGTTTTGGGTGGTTCGGGCATAGGAACACGGGTAAGAACGCGGATTGAATTGGAACGCGGATGACGCGGATTTTTGTTTGGAACGCGGATGACGCAGATGACGCGGATTTTTGTTTGGAACGCGGATGACACGGATGACGCGGATTTTTGTTTGGAACGCGGATGACGCAGATGACGCGGATTTTTGTTTGGAACGCGGATGACACGGATGACGCGGATTTTTGTTTGGAACGCGGATGACGCGGATGACGCGGATGACGCGGATTTTTGTTTGGAACGCGGATGACGCGGATGACGCGGATTTTTTTTGGGACGCGGATGACGCAGATGACGCGGATTTTTGTTTGGAACGCGGATGACGCGGATGACGCGGATTTTTGTTTGGAACGCGGATGACGCGGATGACGCGGATTTTTGTTTGGAACGCGGATGACGCGGATGACGCGGATTTTTCATGCTGCCTTCGGCAGCCTTCTTATGGAATAAGAAATGTATTAGCTTTTCTAAAGCAAAATTGCCGAAGGCAATTTTCAAAATCCGCGTCATCCGCGTCATCCGCGTTCCAATTCAATCCACGTTCCAACCAGCGTTCTTAAATGTGTTTGGCGCCGAATTTGATCTCTTCCACTACTTCCGGGTTCAAAAGGGTTGAAATATCTCCCAGGTTAGAGGTATCCCCTTCGGCGATTTTACGAAGAATGCGGCGCATGATTTTTCCGGAACGGGTTTTAGGCAACCCGGGTACAATCTGGATCACATCCGGTTTGGCAATTGGACCTATTTCCTTCGTAACTACTTCCAACACTTCTTTTCGGAAGTCCTCGGTATGCTCTACAATGTGATTCGTGATCACGTAAGCATAGATACCTTGTCCTTTGATATCATGCGGATAACCAACCACTGCACTTTCTACGATGTTATCATGCTTATTGATGGCATCCTCCACCTCAGCGGTGCCAATACGGTGACCACTTACGTTGATTACATCATCCACCCGACCAATAATCCGATAATACCCTTCATGGTCACGTCGGGCGCCATCACCAGTGAAGTACAAGTTTTTAAAGGCCGCAAAATAGTTTTGCCGGCATCGTTCATGATCACCCCATGTGGTACGGAGAATGCTTGGCCAGGGATATTTTATGCATAGCAATCCTTCCACATCATTTCCTATAAGCTCTTTGCCATTGGCATCAACCAGAATAGGCTGTACCCCGGGAAGTGGAAGCGTGGCAAAACATGGCTTGGTTGGCGTTACTCCTGCGATAGGCGTAATCAGGATGCCTCCGGTTTCTGTTTGCCACCATGTATCAACAATAGGGCATCTTTTCTTACCGATCCGTTCATTGTACCAGTTCCAGGCTTCTTCATTGATAGGTTCGCCTACAGTACCCAGTACTTTAAGGGAAGGCATGCGACGCCCCTTTACGAATCGGTCGCCGGCGGCCATCAGTGCCCGAATGGCTGTAGGCGCTGTATAAAAAATATTGACTTTATGTCGTTTGATGACATCCCAGAAACGGCCGGCATCCGGGAAGGTTGGTACGCCTTCAAACATCAAGCTGGTGGCGCCGGAAAGTAGTGGCCCATAAATGATATAAGAGTGGCCGGTAATCCAGCCTACATCGGCAGTACACCAGTAGATATCGCCTTCACTGTATTGAAACACGTTTCGAAAAGTGAATTCAGTGTACACCATATAGCCGCCATGGGTATGCACTACCCCTTTGGGTTTTCCGGTGGAACCGCTGGTATAAAGAATAAACAAGGGATCTTCTGAGTCCATTTGCTGCGCCTTACAGCTCTTACGTTTACCGGCAATGGCATCATGCCACCAAATATCTTTGTCTTTATGCCAGTGAACGTGATCACCGGTATTCTTATGAACAATTACCGATTTTACAGAATCGCATCCGAGCGTAAGTGCTTCATCCACAATGGCCTTAACCGGAATATTTTTGGCTCCACGTGCATTGAAATCAGAAGTAATAACGGCAACACATTGAGCATCTTTAATGCGATCTGCCACTGAAACTGCCGAAAAACCGGCAAATACCACCGAGTGGATAGCGCCTAAACGCGCGCAAGCAAGCACAGCGATGGCCAGTTCGGGGGTCATAGGCATATAAATACACACCCGGTCGCCTTTTTTAATGCCCTGCGCTTTCAGTGCATTGGCAAATTGACACACCTGCTGATACAGTTGCTTATAAGTGATCTTTCTGGGCTTATTTTTAGGATCATTGGGTTCCCATAAGATGGCTGTCTGCTTGGAACGGGTAGCCAGGTGACGATCCAATACATTTTCAGTGATATTAAGTTTACCACCCACAAACCATTTGACGTTTGGTTCGCGGAAATTCCACTTAAGTATCTGTTTCCAAGGTTTACGCCATTGAAAAGAAGCGGCTTGCTCCGCCCAAAAAGCTTCCGGATCAGCCACAGACCGTTCATAGACTTCCCGGTATTGATCCAAGGTTTTAATTTGCAATGTCATGGTTGGTATGATTTCGTTGAACAATGATCGTAGAATGGTATCCGGGGCAAAAATGCTTAATAGCGTGTTTACCTAAATCCAGTTGAACCCCGGGGCTGAAAGTTCCCTCTCCTCCCCGGGTGATGTTCAACTAAAAATCAAAACAAAACGTATTTACAAAATTAAGAGCATGTTGGGGTTTTCTGCTTGTTTCAAAAAAGAACCGTTTTTGGCCCAGTAAGCCCCCCCAACATACTCTTACTCAGTTCTCTTCTACCCTAATGCATTCAAATCTGTTTGAATGCCTGGTGCACACACACTTCACCTATTTCTTCCAGCACGGTTAGATCTTCAATGGTTGAAGGTACATGGTAAGGTTTTTCATCTGCAATATGTCGCATCACTTTTCGCAGTATTTTGCCACTTCTGGTTTTAGGTAATCTTTTGACTATCAATGACTTTTTGAAACATGCGACGGCGCCTAACTGCTCTCTAACCATCATTATCAAGTCGGACTCCAATCCTTTTTCTGTAATATCAGTACCCGTTTTAAGCACTACAAAGCCAACAGGTACCTGCCCTTTTAATTCATTTTCTACGCCGATAACAGCACATTCCGCTACAGCAGGATGGGATGCTACAATTTCTTCCATATCTGAAGTGGAGAGCCGGTGGCCGGCAACGTTGATCACATCATCAATTCGGCCGGTAATGTAGGTATAGCCATCTGAATCCTGATACCCCCCATCGCCAGTGAAGTAATGCCCGGGATATGCCTCCAGGTAACTTTCTTTAAATCGGTCCGTTGCCTGCCAAAGTGTAGGCAGACAACCAGGTGGCATAGGCAATTGAATGGCAACTGCTCCTTCAGCTCCACGGGGCAACACATGCCCGTCGTGATCCAAAATATGTACCTGAAAGCCTGGGACTGGCCGGCCGGCCGATCCGGGTTTTACTTCATGCACTATACCATCATCAATAGGCGTTGCCAGCATTGGCCAGCCACTTTCCGTTTGCCACCAATGGTCTATAACCGGAATATCCAGCAATTCTTTTACCCATTCCAGGGTTGCCACGTCACACCGTTCCCCTGCCAAAAACACATATTTAAGACAAGACAAGTCATATTTCTGTTTCAACAATCCTTCAGGATCTTCTTTTTTAATGGCGCGAATTCCTGTTGGAGCGGTGAAAAAGGTCTTTACCTGATAATCTGAAATTACACGCCAAAAAGCGCCTGCATCGGGGGTTCGAACTGGTTTACCCTCATATAAAATGGTGGTACATCCTGCTATTAGCGGAGCATATACGATGTAAGAATGACCAACTACCCAGCCTACATCACTCGCGGCCCAGAAAACGTCTCCAGGTCGGACCTGATAAACCTGCTTCATGGAATATTTCAATGCAACAGCATGACCACCGTTATCCCGAACAATCCCTTTGGGTTTGCCTGTTGTTCCACTGGTATACAGAATATATAAGGGATCCGTTGCCTTTACCGGAGTACATCCAACGGGTTTTGCATTGGCTACCAGAGTATCCCAGTCAAGTTCCGTTTCACCATTGAGCACAGCTCTGTGCATCCAGCGTTGGAAAACAACTACTTTATCTACCTGATGCTGCGCTTCACTCATGGCTTTGTCAACAATAGGCTTATAAGGCAGGATTTTATCAAACTCTATCCCGGCGGAAGCAGTCATTATTACCTTGGGTTTGGCATCATCAATGCGCAAGGCTAATTCATGGGCTGCAAAGCCTCCAAATACTACGGAATGAATAGCTCCCAAACGTGCACATGCCAACATGGCGAATACCACCTGAGGCACCATAGGCATGTAAATGATAACCCGGTCGCCATACCCTACTCCAAGGGATTGAAGGGCTCCGGCCAAACGGGAGGTTTCTGTGAGCAATTCCCGATAGGTGTAACGAGCAAAACCAAATGTGACAGGTGAGTCATAGATGAGTGCATCCTGATCACCACGGCCGTTGGCCACATGGTAATCCAGTGCTAAATGGCAGGTATTGAGTATTCCATCAGAAAACCAACGGCATAATCCATCTTCATCCTGCGAAAGGATCTGTTGGGGCTTATTAAACCAGTCAATGGCATTTGCCTGTTCGGCCCAAAATTGCTCAGCATCCGCAACGCTCTGTTGATAGGTAGATTCGTAATGCATAGTTTTGGTCGGGCGGTTGATTTTTAGTTATGGCAAAGCTACAAAACAATACATATAGTTATCTATATTCTTAAGATTATTTTTTCAAAAAAAGACCCAGACCCAATCTTAGTGTCTGAGTAATCCTATAGATAAGAATTTTAATTGGAACGGTTAAACATTAACTCACCCGTAAGCCATCATTTCGTTTACCGCAGCTACCAACTCTTCGTTTTCGAATGGCTTAATCATATAGATTTCAGCCCCGCTGGCATAACCGGTTTCCCGATCTTTTTGAGTGCCTTTTGCGGTCAAAAAAATTATCTTGGTGAGTTCCAGGGAAGGGAGTTGACGTATTTTTTGCCCAACTTCAAAGCCGTTCAGCCCAGGCATCATGACATCCAGGATCATAATATCCGGCTGAAATGATTGCGCCAATTCAAGTGCCTGAATTCCATCAAAAGCCTTTGCTGTTTGATAGCCAGCTCTTTGCAAGAGAAATTCTATGGCCAAAACGATATTCGGTTCATCGTCTACAATCAAGATTTTTGCAGCATCCATTGAGTGAATCGATGTAAAGTAGTTTTGATTTTCTTTTTCGGTCTAAATGTATGCACGTGATGTGTTATAGCCCAATGGTTCTTGCTTTTTTTTCTAGATACTGTTTTTAACAGGTATCCGGACTTCAAATAAGGCCCCTTTTGGAACCATGCTACTTTGGCTTTCCACTCGAATAACACCACCATGTTTTTCTACAATACTTCTGGTAATAAAAAGGCCGAGTCCGGTTCCATGTGGTTTGCCCTGCGATTTACTGTGCAACTGGGTAAATTTTTCAAAAATCATTTGTTGCATTTCAGGCTTAATTCCCGGGCCATTATCATGTACTTTTAAGATAGCCCAATCACCTTGTCGGTTCAGTGTAACGTCAATTAAACCATCATTCGGATCGCAGAATTTAAGCGCATTCGACAGTAGATTTACTACCACCTGCATCATTCGATCCCGATCTGCCAGTAAAGGAAACGGCTGATCGGCGCCATGAATCCGAATGGTTATTTGCTTTTCTGCAAATAACTGCTCCATACTTTTCGCAGCTTGACGGACCAGAATACCCATATCCATTAAATCCAGGTGTAAGGGTGCTTCATTGGATTGTATTTTTTCAATATCAAGCACCTGATTAATCAAGCGACTGATACGATCACTTTCCGTAACCAAAATGCGGAGGTACTCTTCTTTCCGGGTTTCATCCAGTTCATCTGAGTAATCCAGAATGATTTTCGACAAGGATTTGATACTGGTTACCGGAGTTCTTAATTCATGTGTTACCGTGGTAATGAAGTCAGCTTTCAGGCGATCAAGATTTTTTAGCTGTTCATTAGCGGTAGTTAATTGGAGCGTTAGTGCTTTCAACTCAGCATTTTTATCCTCCATGATACGCCCGTGTTCAACGGCCTCCCGGGTTTGCTCCAGGATACGCATCACTTCTTCCATGGTAATGGCTTCCTCTTTCACAACGCTATCCAACACCAGTCTGGCGGATGCCGCGCCAATCGCCCCAGCCAGGTGCGTCTCCACAAAATTTATCAGATCCGCCTGGGCTATTTTTTGTTGATCCAATTGCACATTATTGGCCAATTCAAATTCTCTGAACAGGGCAATGGATCGCTGTTCGCCCAAAAAACGATTGAGCATGACACGTAATTCGCTCACTTTGGCCTCCCTTTTAAGGATATCTGAATCCTGGCCTCCAATATATTTATCGATATTGACAAAAAGGTCGGCCTGCGTGAGGTTCAGCATGGTAGGTTTGGTGTTAATAGAAACAATACAATAAAACCATGCGTTAAACAACAGACTCCAAAATGCAGCATGTGTTATTGGATCCAGACCTGTTAAGCCAAAAAGAGCATAGGGTTTAAGGAAGGATAGCCCAAACAAACCATGCTTTACAAAATCATCTGAAATGATTCCTGCCAGGGCCATACTTGGAAGCGGAAGACAGTAAGCCCAAAAAAAGAAGCCAATAATAAGCCCTGCGATAGCTCCCTGATGTGTGCCTCGTTTCCAATAGATACCGCCAATTAATGCCGGCGCCAGTTGAGCTGCTGCTGTAAATGAAATCAAACCAACCGAAACCAGATCGTAGGTACTACCCACTGATTTTTGATACAAATAAGCCAATAAAAGCATAAACATGATGCAAATACGGCGGATATCCAACAAACGGGATGCGCCATCCACCGTATCTTTCCCTTGTCCAAAGAGTCGGGTTTTAATCAGAAGTGGAACTACCACGTGATTTCCAAACATAATACTTAATGCCGTTGCCTCAACGACTACCATGCTGGTAGCTGCCGAAAACCCACCAATGAAAGCCACCAGAGCAAGCCACTTTACCCCATGAGATAAAGGAATACTCAAGACATAAGTATCCGGATGTATGGAATCGGCAAAAGCCATTTTCCCGGCCAGTGCCACAGGTAAAACAAAAATATTAATCAATAAAAGGTACAAGGGAAACACCCACATTGCCTTGGCAATTTGACGGGGGTGCGTGTTTTCTACTACAGAAATATGGAATTGCCTGGGCAGCAATAAAATGGCGAATAATGACAACAAGAGCAGCATATTCCAGGAGAATGGGGTAACCCCGGAGCCCGAAAACGTGAACATTCTGGCTGTTTCTTCCTGCTGTTGCGCCTTGGTGAATAAATCGTCAAATCCGTTGTACAAAAAGAAGGTAACGAAAATGCCAACCATTAAAAAAGCGATCAACTTTACGATACTTTCAAAAGCGATGGCGGCAACCAGCCCTTCATGCCGTTCATTAGGATCGAGCTTTCTGGTGCCGAAAACGACTGTAAACAAAGCCATGGCAATGGTTACCCAAAATGCTGCATCCTGCCAGAAATGTGGTTGTGTTGTTGGGATGACCTCTCCAAAATGCGCCAACGTATTGATACCAAAAGTGACTGCCTTAAGTTGGATGGATATGTACGGCACAATACCTAATACAGCTATCAACGTCACCAGCACACCTATTTTAGTACTCTTGCCGTATCGGGCCGAAATAAAATCCGCGATACTGGTGATGCGTTGGTTTTTAGAGATCAAGATGATTTTGCGAAGCAAAACAAACCAAAGCGGGGCTAGTAAGGTAGGTCCCAAATAAACGCCCAGAAAGCTCAGCCCTCCAGTGGTAGCCCTACCTACAGACCCGAAAAAAGTCCACGCCGTACAATAAACAGCCAACGAAAGCGCATATACATACGGGCTGTTCACAATACCTGGCTTATGATCAGTCGAGCGCTTATCGACCCACCAGGCAATGAGGAAAAGAAGGGAAATGTAGGCAAGCGAGCAGCCAACAATGACACTGAGTCCCATACGATGGTATCTGATTGTATTAGATGGCCTATCAAATTCAGTGCAAGGTTTTTAATTTTTTGGGATTAGTAGCGGTTTAAGGTTTCTTTTTTCGCTGCTTTACAATTTGAGCTATTCCAAAAATCATCAATCCCCAAACCAGGAACATATAAAGATATAAGGCAGGGAATCCGAAAACAAGTTTGGTTTGGTCAACTATAGTCAACATAGGATAGTTGAGCAGGAGTAAAAACAGGAAAAAGATGAAAAGAAGTTTGGTGCTTTTATCGTCTGCCATGGTCAATGTCTTTATAGGAGAAGAAATGAAACCTGAGGCTTTCGATAGATTACAAAAAGATGTGCGTCTGCAGAATTAATTCTCCACGGTATTCGGTGCGCTCGATAGCATTATTGCCCGTGTTTAGCTTATATACCGGACGCGTTTGATATTCAAGGGTAATTTTGGCATGATGTCCTGTAACAAAATAGTTCAATCCCAGGCCAAACTGCGTGGAAGGATCAGCCAATGCTTCGAAATCCTTGTGTGTGATGGTTAAGTAAGGCATAAAGTCGGTGCCGTTTTTCAGCTTTGGGAGTTGATATCCTGCCTGGACATAAAAAATGTTCCCGCTTCCAATGGTAGGCTGAGCATTACCCGCACCAGCCCAACTGTTGGTGGCAGTTGCCGGTGTACTGTGTAAATTAAGAATGCCTATATTCCTGATATAATTAGTGCCAAAATTGTAGTTGTAGTAGGTTGCCAATACGCTAAGGGCGGTTCCTTTTGCTTTGTTAATCGGCATATCCAGAAATAAGTCAGCACCAAGTGCCGTATTGCTCTGGTAAGTGGAATCGCCACGGGTTGTCTTGTACAAGGACGCTTCGGGGTGGTGATAAAAACCTACACCCAGGTTGAGTACCTTTTTAGTGCCGAGATAAGAACCAACAAAAAAGGGCAGTTTATTGCTTTCTTTATCCCAGAACATCCAGTTGATATAGCCTGAACCGGCCCAGTTTTCGTTCAAAACATTGACGGCAAAGCCATCTTTTTTCACGGCTAAAGGAGTAGCGCCGTTCGCAAACGGTTTGTTCAGCGCCATGCGATAGTCCAGTCTACCCAGCTGCCCTTTGGCATACATACCGAACTGACGCGCAAACTGGTCGGTTGTTTCAATGGTTGGCCAGTTGAAAATAGGCGCATCAAGGGTCATAAAGTTGAGTGTAGAATGGCTTGTCAGGCGACTGATGCCATTCCAGTAAATCAGACCTGCCCCCAGGTATAATTTGTCCTTGGCCACCTCAAACTCTGTCCATGCATCGTGGATAAACAGCGCAGGTTTTTTACCATTATTCGAGGCTGTTGTTGTAGCATTAGGGCCGTTTGGAGGTGTTCCACCGCCAATAAAGCTTTGATTGTTAATACCCCAGTGTGTAAGAATCAACGCTCTGGGAGAGATCTGGGCATAAGCCAGAAAACGCGAACGCCGAAGAGCTATGTCCGTACTCCATGCGCCATCTGCATTTTCAGAGCCATCAATCAGTTGGCCTTTAACATCACGGGTATCCGGATTATTTTGAGTGGCGGTGGCCCAGAACTGATGCCACATGATGAAACGCACGTATTTACTGCCGTCCTCGTTTAGCTTTAAGGTCAATGGTTTGTAGGTGTGGTCTTGGGGTTTTTGCGGGCCCACTACCGGGGGCGTAGTAGTAGTGGCCGGAGGGGGGGGGCCAGGCTGTGCATATGCAACTACCTGAAGCATCAGGCATACTAAAAGCAGAAGGTAAAATTTTGCATTCATTGTAATGAAATGAAACAATTGAAAGGTTAAAATTGGCCATTCCTTATTCGCAACCAGGCAAGCCAATGGCAGGCCAAGGCAAGTGCAGAACCTGCCTTAACGAAGTAATTGAAACCAGAAATGAAAAAGGGTGAAGAGTGCCTGGCGACCGGATTCAACCAATGACTGATAAAGGTTGAATCCGGTCAATGACACAGGCAGATATTATCAGCTCAGATGTTCAGAGTCGCGGGCGATCACATCATATTCTCCTTTCCAGGCATACCAACCAAACAGCAATAGGCCCAGAATAATGGGTAGAAATATTGGGATGATGATGTACCAAAACATTTGGGTGTCCAAAAGCGGGCGTTTTCCTGCGGTAGCTTCCGCAATTTCTTTCCCGGCCTGATGGAACAAAAGGTATATGACAACAGCGCCAAGAGCTATCCAAATGAAGCCCGAAAGACGTTTTAATGAGTTCATATGTTGAAATGGTTGAAGTGTGAAGAAGAGGTTTGAGGGGTTTGATGAATTAAAACACCAAAACACTAATCAGATACGTCTTCGTCATTTTTGCTCGGCAGGTACAATAACCCAATCACGAAACATACACCGGCGATGAGAATCGGGTACCACAGACCAATGTACGGATCACCGGAAGGATTTTCGGTGGTTTTACTTGCATCAAACAATCGAGTGGCAATAAAGGGCGTCAGACCACCGAAGATACCATTACCGATGTGGTAAGGGAGCGACATAGATGTGTAACGAATACGCGTAGGGAATAGCTCCACCAGGAATGCAGCGATAGGGCCGTATACCATGGTAACGTACAAGATCTGGATAAACACCAGGAACATCATAAACCAGAACCCGGAGCTATTTAACCAGAAGGTTTTAATGGTTTCCGCCTTTGGCGCCGTTTTGGATTTATCGGCTAATATCACTTCTTTCTTTACGGTTTTGGAAGTGCATCCATCCGAAAATGCTTTTACTGTGGTAGTGGTAATCGTAGAATCACCCGCTTCATTGACAGCCACAGCCATTCCGGTACTACTGCGCTCTGCCACTTCCGTTTTGGCCTTTGGATCGGCCAGGCTGTACATGGTTTTGTAGATTGGAAAGTAGGTGACGATAGCCAGGAACATACCACCGAGCATGATGGTTTTGCGGCCAATTTTATCAGACCAGGCGCCGAAAACCAGGAAGAACGGGGTAGCAAGTAAAATAGCGAAGCAAAGCAGGTATCTAACCTGTTCAAACTCAATAGACAAGGTCCGTTCCATGAAAGTTTGGGCATAGAACTGACCAGTGTACCAAACTACCCCTTGTCCCATTACTGCGGCAAACAAGGCCAGCAAAACCATTTTGAGGTTTGCCTTGTGGGCAAAAGATTCCTTGAGCGGATTTTTAGAAATTTTTCCTTCTTTTTTAATTTTAGCAAACAAGGGAGATTCGGCCATTTTCAAACGGATGTACACGGAAATACCGATAAGAAACACCGAAACGATGAATGGAATACGCCAACCCCAATCGTTAAATGCTTCAATGCCGACTGTTTTACGAGTCAGTAGTATAACGCCGAGCGACAGAAAGAAACCCAGGGTTGCGGTGGTTTGAATGAAGGCGGTGAAATAGCCCCGTCGGCCTACGGGACTGTGTTCTGCTACATAAGTGGCTGCGCCTCCATATTCGCCACCCAGCGCAAGGCCTTGTACGAAACGCAACAGGAGAATCAGCACAGGAGCCCACATCCCTATTTTGGCATATCCGGGCACCAGACCAATGGCGAAGGTGGAACCACCCATCAATAAGAGGGTCAGCAAAAAGGTGTATTTACGGCCTATGACATCACCAATACGGCCAAATACGAGGGCGCCAAATGGTCTGACCACAAAACCAGCCGCGAAGGTGGCAAGCGCCGCCAGGAACGCGGCAGTTGGATTGTCCTGGGGAAAAAATTGTTTGGCAATGATGACAGCCATGGCCCCATAAATGTAAAAGTCGTACCACTCAATGAGCGTACCGACTGACGACGCCGTGATTACCTTCATCAACCCTTTGGGCTCCAAGCCCTCTTGTGTTGTAGATGAGTTGGTCATAAAGTCAGATTTGTTTAAATGTTGAATGTTGACAAAAGAACATTGTTTTATTGCTCAATTCGAGTGACACAAATGTATATAGATATCTGTATTTGTTGTTTCTTTTCAGTGAAAAAATATTTTCCAAAAAACGAATAAAGTTTTTTGAATGCCTCATTTTGCCACACAATTTTAGTTTTATTCTGAATTTATTAATAATATTAGTGTTTTCGGAATTTTATTTTGCGCAATCCCCTACCCTTCCTCATGGCAGGATAAAAAAAAGGCCGGGGCGACTAACCGACCCAGCCACAAAATTTTATTTTAATCTAGCTTTCGAGAACTGCAACTATCAAAATAATCTTTTAAAACTATCTTATTCCTGCACTACACGCTGCAACACAGCCAAAATTTTGGCATACTCATCACTGGTGAGCGAATAATTACTGTTTTTGCCATCGCGCTTCACCTGAACTATTCCACGGTCCTTAAGGATACGCAAATGGTGACTCGCAACGGCTTGTTCGATGCCCAGTTCCTCGTAAATTTCTGTAACGTTAAGGGACTGCTGCCGATGTAACATATCAATGATGAGCAACCTGTGCGGGTGTGCAACGGCGCGCAATACTTCGGTAGCCGTTTCAAGAAAAGGGAAGGAATATGCGGGTTGAGTAGCCATAGTATGTATGTAAACAGGATTTAACCAGAGTTGAAGAAGCATCTCTTTTTGACGCCTTAAATCAAAACATAAAAGTATATAATTAAGTTTATAAATTGGAATATTTTAAGCGGAATGGGCCATTCGAGACGTTAACGGTACGCCTTCGAATGACCCATTGCAATAAAACCAAACTAAAAAAGCCTACTTTCGCTCTGCCTGAGCAGAAACTTGTGCCTTGGCTTTAGCCACCATATCGTTAAGGTAGCCTTTCTCATTTTGATTTTTTACCCATTCAATCGGCCGATCATAGATAGCTGCAATTTCTGGGTACTTGTTCACATCTATGCCGTTTTCCAACAACTTTACCTTGGCCTTAGCAAATGCTTCCAGGAAGACTTCAGGCTTGGTTTCCAACATTTTTGCTAATTCATTATGTTCCAGCGAACCTTCTTTTACCACCAAAGCTTGTGGAGCCTGAGTAGTCTGGAGCGCTACTGAAGGCATCTTTTGATCCTCGTAGGCTTTGTTGCATGAATCCCCGAGGATAGGGTAATTTTTAGGAAGAAAAGTGAGCCAGCAAGCGTATTTTTGAGTTACGAAGCTTAAAAAACGACTTCCTGGCCCATGACAAAGATAGATTCAAT
>JBIKUE010000007.1:0-82799 GCA_044347755.1 Saprospiraceae bacterium | reverse complement strand
AATGATAATTTTAATCCCATTCCGGGTACTGGTTATACCTACTGCTGGACACCAACAGCAACCAACCCCACCTGGATTGAATATGCCAATACGGTTTTGGGGGGTGTTGGCACTTTACCACCAGGCGACTATAGTACATTTGAACCTATCAGCGATCTGATAGGGTGCCCACTAAACGGAGAGTGGACTATTGGCGTAACAGATCTTTGGGCTGCCGATAATGGTTATATTTTCAATTGGTCTATACAGTTCCAGGAAAGCTTGTATCCCAATATTGAGTCTTTTACACCACAATTCGTTCAATGGGGTTGGAATAATCACCCATCCATTTTTTTTAGTTCCCAAGATAGTATTGCGGCTGCTCCACAGAATGCCGGAACCGCGGGCTACACTTTTTCTGTGACGGATAATTTTGGCTGTAGTTGGGATACTTTGCTGAATGTGGCTGTATTGCCACCTACCCATCCGGATTGTTATGTATGTGCCTCCAATTTTCTGCCGTTACCAGAAGTAGATATTTGCGCAGGTGAAATGGTGCCTTTTAATGCTTCCTCCCAAGCCCCTTCCTCTCAGGAGGTCAGATTTGAGACATATTCGAATTATCGGTTGGGAAATGCCAATCATCCACATGCCAATCCATATTCGTCGCCTGTTGACGTAAGTAGTCTGGGCTACAATTTTATAACCAACCCAATCCAGCAAATCACATCTGTTTGCATGGATATAGAAACTGATTTCTGTTCGGATTTGAATGTTTTCCTGAGGGCTCCTGGTGGGCAGTTACTCATGCTTACAACCGGAAATGGAGGTTCAGGAGATAATTATAAAACCACTTGTTTTTCGCCAACAGCCACCTTGCCGATTGTTGGCCAAGCAGCTCCTTTTAACGGAACATATCTCCCGGAAGGCAATTGGACTGCTCTTAATGGTACTCCTGTAACAGGGAGTTGGAATCTGGTGGTTTCAGATGGGTTTGCTCCCTCCCAATTCGGCAGGGTTAAATGGTGGAGTATTGGTTTTAATACTCAGAATACCATTAATTACAACTGGACTAATGCCGCATCTCTGAGCTGCGGGAATTGTGCAAACCCAGTGGCAAGTCCTGTAGATACGACAACGTACATACTGACCGCCACGAATAGTTACAATTGTGTCCATACAGACACGGCTATAATAAATGTCCGGAATTTCTTCCCGGCGCCTTCTGGATTGATCGTGTTTGAATTAGGTCCGGGAACCATGACCTGGCAATGGAATGCTGTTCCTGGATCCTTGGGGTATGAGGTGAGTGTGGATGGAAGTCCCTGGCAGGCGCCTAACAACGGATTGTTATCTCATGTTGTAAATGGTGTAGCAGTTGGCCAAACGGTTAATGTCTCAGTGCGTGCTATAAGTCCAACCCTGTGCGTACCCGAAATTGCTGCTTCTACCAGTGTTTTTCCAAATTGCACCATGTTTGTAGATGTTTTCTCAACAACGGATGTGCTGTGTTCCGGCGATTCCAATGGTTCAGCAACTCTTTCCATTTCTAATGCCACCTCTCCGGTAGCTATCTATCTGGATACCATATCTACCCCTTTTCCGAATGGCGATCTGATCAATATATTATCGGAAGGATTGCATACCGTAATCGTATTGGACGCACTGGGCTGCAGAGATACCGTCACCTTTACCATTGGCGGGCCGCCACCAATTCAGTTATCTGCCTCCGGCGTAAATGTGGACTGTAATGGAGACAATTCCGGTGAAGTAAATGCAACTGCGAGTGGTGGAACTGGCAATAAGGCTTTTGTTTGGCAAAATTGTCTTGGCGGACCCAATTTAGGAGGGGCCATGCAGCAAAATCTGTTTGCCGGCTGCTACAATGTCACAGTCACAGATGCAAACGGATGTACCGCAACTACATCTGTAACAATTACGGAACCCTCGCCTTTTTCCTTTTCGTCTACTCAGGATTCTGTTTCCTGCAACGGTCTGAGCGATGGTGGTGCAAGTATTTCCGTATCAGGGGGTGCAGGGGGCTATACATACCTATGGGATAATGGACAGATTACTCCCGTAGCTTCCATGTTGGATGCAGGGTTTCATTTTGTAACCATTACCGATGGAAACAACTGCTCGGCTACCACTTTAGTTCTGGTCCTTGAACCATCAGTGTTTTTCATTGATCAGATTCAAAGTACGCCTGCTGCCTGTTCAAATGGTACTAATGGAGCTGCGAGTGTGCTGGTTGTTGGAGGAACTCCTGCTTACAGTTATCAGTGGAATGACCCGGCATTTCAACAAACAGCACAGGCAATAAATTTGGGCGCGGGAGTGTATGGTGTCACCGTAACAGATTGGAACGGATGTTCAGATACAGAAACTATTACCGTTAATGCACCTCCTGCTATAACACTGACTTACTCTGGGGTTACAGGTGAAATATGTGCAGGAGATTGTTCAGGTCAATCCACGGTCACTGCCAACGGAGGAACAGGCGCTTTTCAACTGCTTTGGTCCGAACCCAATATTCCCCCAGGCACTTCCACGGCAACCGGACTTTGTCCGGGGCCCTATACCGTTACGGCAACAGATCAAAACGGATGTACCCAACAAGCATCCGTGCAAATCCCTGCAGCGGTACCAATCGTGGCCAATTTTACCGAAACACCCCCTACATGCTCTGGCTTAACAAACGGACAGATCGCTTCATCGGTTATTGGAGGTAGTCCCGGATATCAATTCCTTTGGAGTAATGGTGCCACTATGTCAGCCATTCAAAATCTTGCTTGTGGACAGTATTCCCTAACTCTGACCGACGCCATTGGCTGCGTTCAAACTTATCAGGTGGATTTGGATTGCCCACAAACTATTATTATTCAAAGTATTACGCCGCAATCTACAAGTTGTTTTGGCTCCGCGGATGGTTCGGTTAGTGTTCAGACTTCGGGTGGGGCATCTCCATTGACTTTCCTTTGGAATGACCCTTTGGGACAAGTTACGCCAACGGCTAGCAACCTTGTTCAAGGTAACTATACCGTCACCGTAACAGATGTGAATGGTTGCAATGTTCAGGCATCTGCCACCGTTACCCAGCCACCTTTGTTGGTTGTATCTTCTGCAGGAACACCTGTTTCCTGTTTAAATGGATCAGATGGCAAAGCGCTGGCAAATGCGTCTGGCGGCGTTGGGAACTATACCTACCAATGGAATATTGGAGGACCTGGCCAGGAAATCCAGAATCTGATTGCCGGAACGTATACAGTGACAGTTACAGATGGAAACCTATGTACAGCCACAGCTACCGTTTTCATTACTCAGCCAGCATTGCCGGTATCCGTTATAGCTACACAATCAAGATGGGCTTGTTTTGGTGAAACAGATGGAGAAGCCTCTGTTTCAGCAAGCGGAGGAAATGGAGCGCCGTTTACTTTTGCCTGGAGCAATGGACAAATCGGTGGAGGTGCTTCAAACCTTTCACCAGGCATCTATAATGTAACAGCTACAGATGCCAAAGGCTGTACCGGAGTCCAGTCTGTCGTTATTCAACAGTTGGACGAAATAGAGTTGAAGGTAGCTTATGTGCCGCCTACCTGCGCCGGAGATACCGATGGGGTAGTGGGGATAGTACTCATAGAAGGAGGCCTTGGGATGGGCGACACCACGCAATACCTGTATCAATGGAGTTTGCCCGGTGCGCCAAGCGCAACGCTGGTGTCGGGTTTTTCCGGAGGAAATTATTCTCTGACAGTTACAGATCTGCAGGGTTGTTCAGAAGAGTTGTCCTTTGAGGTATTGGCGCCACCGGCTATAATCCTGCAATTGGGCCAGACTAATATTTCCTGCTTTGGATCTATGGATGGCGTAGCCAGTGTTTTGCAAGTACAAAATGCGGTTGGCGGCGTTCAGTATACATGGAATAATCAGCAAACATCTCAGCAAATAACCGGATTGTCATCTGGTAATTTTGAGGTAACAGTTACGGATACCAAAGGATGTACTGCTATTTCCAGTGTTACATTAATAGAACCTACAGCCCTTTCGTTACAATTTACCTCAAATCAACTGCTTTGCGCAGGCGACTCCAATGCCTCGGTAACCGTAGTGGTGCAGGGAGGTATGCCAGCCTATTCCCTTTTATGGGCCAATGGGGCCACGTCGGCTACGATAGGTCAATTAAGTGCAGGAACCTATACTTTACAGGCCACAGACCAAAATGGATGTACGATTACCGGCAGTGCCGAGGTTGAACAGCCTCAGGGTATGACAATGAGTGCTTTGGTTAAAAATCCCCGGTGTTTTGGGGCGCGGGATGGCCAGATTAACCTTACGGTGAGTGGTGGGACCACCCCTTACCGTTATATCTTGAATGACGGTGATGTAACCGCTAACAATACATTCATTGCTTTGGGTGCAGGAAATTATTCGATTAAAATAACTGATGCACAAGGTTGTATGGCGAGTACTACAATGGTCTTGCAGGAACCTCCACAGGTTCAGGTAGACCTGGGGAATGATACAACCATTATTTTAGGAGACTCTATTTTACTAACTGCATTAGTGAATAATGCTGTTGGTTTCGCCAGGCCTGATTGGTCTTCCTATCTACTTGATACCATCATATGCATTGATCAGCCTGATTGTGAAACTGTTCAGGTGAAGCCGGCATATTCCAACACTTTCCAACTGAAGGTGACTGATGAAAATGGATGCATGGGTATTGATATAGTAAAGGTGAATGTTGAAAAACCAAAAGGTGTGTATGTACCTACAGGCTTTTCACCTAACGGGGATTTGGAAAATGATCTTTTAGTAGTTCATGGTAAGGGCAGGCAGGTAAACAGGATTGTGATCTTCAGGTTATATGATCGTTGGGGAGAATTGATCTGGGAAGATCGTAATTTTGCGGTAAATGATGTCTCCAGAGGCTGGGACGGAACTTTCAGAGGACAAGAATGCGACCCTGGTGTTTATGTTTGGACTTTGGAAGCGGAGTATATTGATGGATACATTGAACAATTGCAAGGCAATGTGATTTTAATTCGTTGAAACCCTTTAAAATGATTTTACGAGTTTCATTGGTTCAAACTCCCGTACAATGGGAAAATCCGGAGGGTAACCGGATCATGTTTTCTGAAAAACTGGCTGATTTAGCTGGGAAGACGGATTTGGTGGTATTGCCTGAAATGTTCACCACCGGATTTACCATGCGTGCCGAGGCCATGGCAGAACCTATGGATGGTTCTACCATTCAATGGATGAAGCAACAGGCTAATTTGTTGCAAGCAGCCCTGACAGGAAGTTTCATTTGTTTTGAAGATGGACATTATTTTAATCGTCTGGTGTTTGTAAAACCAGATGGTAGTATAGAGTCGTACGACAAAAAACATCTGTTTACCCTGGCTGGAGAAAATGAAACTTTTAAGCCAGGGCAGAAACGCGTCGTAGCAGAATGGAAAGGATGGAGGATTTGCCCGCTTATATGTTATGATTTGCGATTTCCGGTGTGGAGCAGGAATATTCGCGGGTCATTTTTTACCGGATTGAATCCTTATTATGATCTGTTAATCTATGTAGCCAATTGGCCAGAGAAAAGGATCCAACACTGGCGGGCGCTGCTTACCGCAAGAGCCATTGAAAATCAATCTTTTGTATTGGGAGTAAACATCGTCGGAAAAGATGGAAACGGCCTGGAGTATACTGGCCACTCCATGGCAGTAGATTTTGGAGGGCAAGCTTTCGCTCATTTGGATGATGGTAAAGAAGATATCATCACGCTGGAATTGAATAAATCGGAATTAAACTCCTACCGACGGCTGCTACCTTTCCTTCAGGATGGAGATGTTTTTGAGTTTAAGGCTTGAAAGTGTGGGGTTGTGAAACCCTTTTGTACCTTTGCATCCCGTAACAAGCAAAACATTTATGACTAAATACATCTTTGTTACGGGCGGCGTTACTTCTTCGCTCGGAAAAGGAATTCTTTGTGCCAGTCTGGCAAAACTGTTGCAAGCCCGGGGCTTCTCAGTAACTATCCAAAAATTTGATCCTTACCTCAATGTCGATCCAGGCACCCTTAATCCATATGAACATGGGGAGTGCTATGTGACGGATGATGGTGCTGAAACTGATCTGGACCTTGGTCACTACGAAAGATTCCTGAACACTCCTACTTCGCAGGCTAATAATGTAACTACAGGCCGGATTTATCAAACCGTCATCGAACAAGAGCGGGCAGGAGCATACCTGGGCAAAACGGTTCAGGTAATACCACATATTACAGATGAAATCAAACGCCGGATGTTATTGCTTGGACAATCCGGTCAATATGACATCGTACTTACAGAGCTGGGGGGGACTGTAGGCGATATAGAATCACTGCCCTATGTTGAATCTGTTCGTCAGTTACGCTGGGAATTGGGAAGAGAACATTCTCTGGTTATTCATCTCACCCTGGTTCCATTCCTTAATGCTGCCAAGGAGTTAAAAACAAAGCCCACGCAGCATTCAGTTAAAGAATTGTTGAGCCTGGGTGTTCAACCAGACATTCTCGCCTGCAGAACTGAGCATCCACTTAGTATAGATATACGCCGAAAAATGGCTCAATTTTGCAATGTGGAGACGTCGTCAGTTATTGAAATGATTGACGCTGAAACGATTTACGATGTACCTCTTCTTTTATTAAAGGAAAGATTGGATTCTGTTGTAATTTCCAAGCTGCACCTGAAGGATACAAAGGAGCCCAATCTTTCCTCCTGGAAAAATTTCCTGGGTAAGCTGAAAAATCCAATGCATGAGATCAAAATCGGGCTGATTGGAAAATACAATGAGTTGCCCGATGCGTATAAATCCATTTACGAAGCATTTATCCATGCAGGGGCAGTTAATGAATGTAAAGTGCGGGTTCAGCCCATTCATGCAGAGGCGCTGGAAGGTAGTTACAAAGATGTAAGCAAGTCACTGGCCGGCCTCAATGGAATTTTGGTAGCTCCAGGTTTTGGTGAACGGGGTATTGAAGGAAAGCTCTCAGCAATCAGGTATGCCCGAGAAAATAATGTGCCGTTTTTCGGAATTTGCCTCGGTATGCAAACAGCATGCGTAGAGTTTGCCCGCAATGTACTCGGGTTGAAAGATGCGGCAAGTACTGAGGTGAATCCAGCCACTCCTGATCCGGTTATTGACATGATGGAAAGTCAGAAAAATATCACTCAGAAGGGCGGAACCATGCGTTTGGGTGCTTACGATTGCACGATCCGGAAAAAATCCATGGCTTTTGAGGCCTACAAATCCACTCAGATCAGTGAACGACATCGTCACCGTTGGGAATTCAACAATAAATACCTGGCACAATTTGAAAAAGCCGGTATGGTGGCTTCCGGAACTAATCCTGATACAAATCTGGTAGAAATCGTGGAGATTCCTGAACATCCCTGGTTTGTTGGTGTTCAATTTCACCCGGAGTTAAAAAGCACAGTAGAAAACCCACATCCGCTATTTGTAGCATTTGTAAAAGCGGCTATTGGGTGAAAAATAACAAAATCTGCCTCCCCTCAAAAGCTGATTTGGAAAATTTTATCCTGAAAATCGTTAAAATTTAACACTTTCGGTTTCAAAAATTCTGCAACAATTAAATAATGTCTAATTTTGCACTGAATTTAAGGATGGCATGGCCTTTGTTACAATAAGCAGGAAACTCTGCCGTTTTAAGGCATATCATTGAACCATCGTCATTCACTCAGCAATAAAGCGATTTTATCATGAAAAATTGGCAAAAATTCATTGCGCTTGCATTCATTGCAGCTCTTTTCATTCTCGAATCCTGCCACCGAGGCTACGGTTGCCCAGGCGCAGATTTGTAATCCATGGCAATTCAGTGGAAACCCCTTGAAAATCTTGATCAAATTGAACAGATCAAATTACGATCAAGAGAGATACCGGTGCTGATTTATAAACACAGCAACCGGTGCCATATTTGCTCCATCACACAATTTCGTCTGGAAGACGATTGGACGTTTGGAATAAATGAGGTGGAGTCTTATTTCCTTGATGTGATTGCGCATCGACCTGTTTCTCTCGAGGTGGCTAATACTTTTAAGGTACATCACGAATCACCTCAGGTGCTACTCATCATGGATGGAGAATGTTTTTATGATGCCTCTCATTTAGATATTCAATTTCAGGAACTTAAGGAAGAATACCTTGCCGCAAGGGCCTGACCGTTCATTACAATAAACCGATAAAAAAGGTGTTTGTCCATACAAGCACCTTTTTCTTTTTTGGATTCTTGCCTTTGCAATACCTTTAGCCGCGTGAAATCCCTTCGTGTCATCCTGCGCTTTTTGTTTTTTATTTTCTATACCAGTTGGATTGTCCTGCGAATTGGTGTGATGAATATGCTTTTTGGTAATAATATTCGCCGTTCTATGCGAATCCGACAAAAATGGGCAAGAACGCTTCTCCCAAAGCTCGGAATTAACCTAATTGTGAAAGGCAATTTGCCATCCTATCCGTGCTTACTGGTTGCAAATCACCGATCGTACCTGGATCCCATTCTGGTCATTCGGGATCTTGATGTTTATCCGGTTGCCAAGGCAGAACTGGCTTCCTGGCCATTAATTGGAAAAGGTGCTCAAATGGCTGGCATCCTTTATTTGAAAAGAGAGCAGCAGGGTAGTAGGGTCGGTACCCTGAAACAAATGCTGGACCGGATTAAATCGGATTTTTCTGTACTGATATTTCCAGAAGGTACAACCTCGGATTTGAGCGGAACCTTGCCCTTTAATAAAGGTGGATTCAAAATGGCTGCACAAAACAATATCCCGGTGGTGCCTGTGGCGATTGTTTATGAAGACCCGGCTGATTACTGGGTTGGTAATGCTACTTTTTTGGGGCATGCCAGGAAAAGGTTTGCAGCCGATGAAATCAAGGTTGACGTACATTACGGACAAGCAATAGTAGAAGCTGATTCAGACTTGTTGCAGCAGCAGTCTCAAGCCTGGATAAACAGTACACTAAAAAATGCTTTAAAATAGATGAGGCTGTCTCATAAGTCGCATTTTTATTTTTACCGCAGAGGCGTAGAGACGCAGAGGTCTTGAAAATCAATTCATTACACCTCTGCGCCTCTCTGCCTCTGCGGTGAAAATTACTTTTGAGACACCCTCAAAAACAAAGAATTCGATCAACAGAAAAGAAGGATCGGGAGACTGTCACTACCTTTGCGTTACAGCATTGATAAATAAAACAATCTTTTATGTTGTCATCTACTTTTCCTCAACAATCGGGACCTATCGGAGAACCGAAAACAGCGGATCAAAAAAGCGCTATGTTCAAAAAAGTCATTCTAGTTGCAGTAGTACTAATTTTAGCTGGCGCATATTTTGCCTGGCAGCCAATCAAAGGGTTTTGGTTTCCTTCAGTTCCTGACAAACTTGAAAACCCTTTCGTGCATGTTCCTACAGGAGCTGATTTTGAGCGTGTAGTGGATATTTTGAAAAAGAATGGATTCATTCAAGATGAAGTCAATTTTAGGTGGCTTGCCGAACAAATGAATTATAAGAAGGATAAAATGCGTTCTGGCAGATTTAAAATTGAGCCAGGCTGGACTAACCGCCAGTTGATTCAACACTTGCGAAATGGCGAGCAAGCGCCCGTAAAAGTCGTTCTGAATAATGAACGACTGCTTGAAGAAGTGGCTGGAAAAGCATCTAAATTTATTGAGGCAGATTCACTCTCGCTGATTAGAGCTTTTAAGAATCCACAGTTGCTTAAAGAACATGGGCTGAAACTTGAAACCATGATTTCAACATTTATTCCCAACACCTATGAGATGTATTGGAATACGGATGCGAAGGGTTTTGTGCAGCGCATGATCAAGGAACATAACATTTTTTGGGAAAAAGAAAACCGCCGCAGCAAAGCAAAAGACTTGGGTTTGACAGAGGCAGAAGTTTACACCCTGGCTTCTATTGTTGAGCGGGAAACAAATGCTGTGAGCGAAAAACCTACTATAGCAGGAGTATACCTCAACCGCTTGCGGATTGATATGAAACTCCAGGCGGATCCAACATGTGTATTTGCGACCAAGGACTTTACAACCCGTCGGGTAACAAATTATCACACAAGCTTTGACTCCCCTTATAATACCTATATGTACAAAGGGCTTCCGCCTGGTCCAATCAGCATGGCATCTATTCCAAGTCTGGATGCTGTTTTGAATCCACAGAAACACAATTACTTGTATTTCTGCGCCAAACCTGACGAGTCCGGAACACACTCGTTTGCTGAAACTTTTTCAGCACATAAAGTGAATGCGGCAAGATTTCAAGCATATGTACGCACCAGAAAATACTGATTCAAACTTTCTTTAGTGATCCTTGACGCTACTGAAAGGAATGGAAAACTTTGGCCGAATAACACAAAACATGAAATATTGCAAAAACGTATTGGAAACCATCGGCAATACGCCGCTCGTAAAGCTCAATAAAGTTGCCTCCGAGGTTCCGGCATTGGTATTGGCTAAAGTTGAAACCTTCAATCCCGGACATAGTATAAAAGACCGCATGGCAGTTAAGATGATTGATGATGCTGAGAAACGGGGGGATTTGAAACCTGGTGGTACTATCATTGAATGTACTTCCGGGAACACTGGCATGGGTTTGGCTCTGGTTGGCTGTGTGCGCGGGTATCGTTGTATCTTTACTACAACTGACAAGCAGAGTAAGGAAAAAGTAGATATGCTGAAAGCGCTTGGAGCCGAAGTAATCGTTTGTCCAACCAATGTAGAACCCGAGGATCCGCGCTCCTATTATTCCGTTGCCAGACGCCTAAGTACAGAAATACCCAACTCGTTCTGGTGCAATCAATACGACAACCTTTCCAACCGTCAGGCGCATTATGAAAGTACCGGACCGGAAATCTGGGCCCAAACAGAGGGGAAAATCACCCACCTGGTTGTAGGTGTAGGCACTGGCGGCACGGTAAGCGGCACGGCAAAATATCTCAAGGAGCAGAATCCGGATATCCAGGTGTGGGGCGCTGACGTTTATGGATCCGTGTTTAAAAAATACCATGAAACCGGCATTTTTGATCCCAAAGAAATCTATCCCTATATTACAGAAGGTATTGGAGAAGATATTTTGCCGGAAAATGTTGACTTCAGCCTTATAAACCTTTTTGAAAAAGTAACCGATAAAGATGCAGCCTTGTGGGCTCGTCGATTAGCGAGGGAGGAAGGATTGTTACTGGGTTATTCTGCAGGAAGTGCCATGGGTGCACTTTGGCAACTGCGTGGCAAATTAAAAAAGGATGACGTAGTGGTAGTAATTTTTCACGACCACGGCAGCCGATATGTTGGAAAGATTTTCAATGATGACTGGATGCGTGAACGTGGATTTTTGGAAGATGAACTTAAAATTAGTGATCTTATTGCGCGTAAAAAAGATCGACGGTTTTTTGGAGCCCAGGTTGGAGATTCTGTGCGTGCTGCATTTTCACTGATGAAATCACACGACCTTAGCCAATTGCCCGTACTGGACGGCGAAAAAATAGTTGGCTCTATAACTGAAACCCAGGTGCTGCATTTTTTGCTCGAAAACCCGTTGAATAACTCTGAAAAGCCGCTTAGCCAGGTTATGGGTGAAGCATTCCCCGTGGTGAAAGACGACCTGCCTATCAGTCAGTTGAACCGATATATTTCCAAGGAAATTCCGGCAGTTATTGCAACGGATCGGTCTGGAGGTATGCATGTTGTAACACAATATGACCTAATCCAAGCCATTTAAACAGTACACCGGGTTGATCGTTGTAGATCAACCCGGTGTACTGTGTTGTAAGCTTTTTTTAATCTCCTGCCCCAAATTTCCCGTCCTGATTTCTGAGGTTTACCAAACGCACTGTTAATCGATCAGTCAGGCGGAAGAAATCGCTGTTTTTGTCGTTTTTGCGCCATACAAAATCAAACCGAGCTTTTATGACTTTGAAAACACACTCACCAATCTTTTTTTGCCCCAAACATATTCTTGTCTCGGCCTTTTTTTTATTGGCCCCATTCATACTCCTTGGACAAACAGTGGAAGACTGTACCAACGGTCTGGATGACGATAATGATGGTTTGATCGACTGTTTTGATACTGATTGTACTTGTACCGGACAATGCGACAGTTTTTACTACACTACATGTAACCCTGATTGCTATTATTTGCCACCTTGCGGGCCGGTATCACTGGCTACCAAATGGACTTCCAATGCGGAAACCGGCACCTATTCGCCCCTGGTTGCCGGAGATTTAGACGGCGATGGTATACCTGAGGTAGTGACGACTTTAGTGGAAGGCGCCGAACTGTACATTTTGGATGGCGCAACCGGTCAAATAAAATATCAAACCTCGAATCCTAATACCGTTTGGCCCGGAGGTACTGCTCCTGCGATAGCAGATCTGGATAATGATGGTTTGGGAGAAATAGTACTGGTTGGCGACAACAGGAGGCTTCATTGCTACGACCACACCGGGGTGCTTCAGTTTGTAGGGCCCACCATTGTAGGGTATGATTATCGTTATAGATACGCAGTACCCAATATTGCCGATTTTGACAACAACGGGACGGCTGAAATAAATATTGGAAATCAAGTTTTTAGTGGTCAAACTGGAGCGCTGTTATCTTCTGGGGGCAATGGCTTTTCAGATGGCGAGCACCCGGCTCGTATTGCAGTAGGTTATTCCTTTGCATCTCCTGTTCCAGCAGATGTATTACCCAATAATTTCTGTTTTGGTTGTCCCGGTCTGGAAATTGTGGCAGGCAATCAAGTGCTTTCCGTAAACTTTTTTACCGGCATTAACTTCCCGGTTACTTCTGCTCCGGCAGGATATTCTGATGGGTTTACAAGTGTTGCAGATTTTGATGGCGATGGAGACCTGGATGGTATTGTTCAAGGACAGAAAAACGGACAGAACACTGTTTATGTCTGGGATCTGCAAACCGGCGCCATACTTCGAGAATTTCAACTGCTAAATAACTGGAGTGAAGGTGCTTCTCGAGTGAATATTGCGGATCTGGATGGAGATGGACTACTGGATATCAGCTTTGTTAGTCACCCTTGGGTATATGCTTTACGCAATGATTTTACGCCTTTGTGGATCAATCCTGTATTCGACCCTTCATCCATAACCTGTACCAGTGTATTTGACTTTTGTGGAGATGGTTCTTCTGAAATTGTTTACCGAAGTGAAGAAAAGTTGCAAATACTGGATGGAACTACCGGGGGAGTCATTTGGGAAGATGTTTGTCTAAGCTTTACACACATTGAAAACCCGCTTGTGCTGGATGTAGATGCAGATGGCAAAACAGAGATATTGATAGAATGTGGCACCAACGGGAGTAAATTCACAGGAACTGTTGTTGCCTATGAAGCAATTGGAACGCCAGCCATCAGTACCAGGCCGGTGTGGAATCAACATGCGTATTTTAATGTCAATATCAATGACGACCTGAGTGTTCCCCGATTCCAGCAAGAACATCACCTGGTTGGTGATAATTTGCAGTTGAATACGTTCATGAACCAGTATTTTAACCCAATTTTCCCATCGCCGGATGCTATTTTGACCATGTTAGGAAGCCCGGTATGCGAACAGGATTCTTTAGAATTGACGGTTGAAATCTGTAACGTTGGTGACAATGTTTTTCCGGTCAACACACCAATTTCTGCCTATGTGGGTAACCCGCAAACCATGGCAGCACAATGGGCTGGAATTGTTGCAAACTCTAATTTTATTGGCATGGGAGGTTGTGATACCATGACCTTCAAAATTCCCAGATTGGCCAATGATACCGTTTTTCTGGTGCTTAACGATGATCACTCAACACTCCCACCGTTCAATTTAAGTACCGACTTCCCAGTAAATGGAATAGGTGAGTGTGGCTTTGAAAATAATATAGTCTCTTTCTATTACTCCTATCTTCCTGGATTGTTGAACCTGGGCCAGGATACCTCCATTTGTGACCAAAGTATCATGGAATTGAATGCCGCAGGCCAGGACATCGTTGGCTGGACCTGGCTCGATGGCTCTTCCGATTCTACTTTTACCGCTAATGGGCCTGGAGTGTACGGAGTCACTACCACCGATATTTGTCAGATCAATCAATCTGACACCCTTACTGTGAGTTTATATACAGCCACAGTAGTCAATATTGGACAAGATATTAGTGTTTGTCCGGGCGATTCCGCCTTCCTGAATGTGCCAGGATTTGATGCTTATAACTGGTCGTCTAGCACTCCGCTGAGTTGTAATACCTGTTCAGGTACCAGTTTGGTTCCGGGTGGACCTACATTGGTTATGCTGGAAGCTGCTTACGACTATGGGTGTTCGGCAAAGGATACCATACTAATAAGCCTTTTTCCCACCTATGATCTAACGGTAGACACAATTGTTTGTTTCGGTAGTTCGGTTGTATACAATGGCCAATCTATTGAACCGGATAGCAGCAAATTGTTCTCCTTGCAAACCATTCATGGTTGCGATTCACTTGTAACTGTCAACGTTGTTGGAACCGGTGTCGGTACTTTTAACATTACCGTAGATACAGCGGTTTGCCTCGGGAAAACACTTTCGATCAATAATGTAGACATTCTGCCTGATGATGAAGCTACATTTGAACTTTCTGCGATAACCGGCTGTGACTCTACCGTGCTGGTAAGGGTAGCACCTTTGGACACCTTCTATTTATTTGAAACCAAGGTGATTTGCTTCGGTGATACCTCTACTATTTTTGGTGTGCCTCAGACAACCTCCGGAGAATACATTGGCAAGTTTACCACCATCCAGGGGTGCGACTCCACTATTTCTGTCTCATTATTGGTTTATCCACAAATTCAGCTAGAGATAGATGGAACTCCGGCATGCTTCGGAGAAACAAATGGAGTTTTGCAGGCAATGGTATTAAATGGAGTGCAACCCCTTGAATATCAATGGGATTTTACCGCCAATAGCTCACCTCAAATACAAGGCCTTCCATCTGGTGAGTATTCACTCACTGTAACAGATGGTAATGATTGTACGGAAACAAAGTCTATATCCCTGACTCAACACCCTCAAACGATATTTTCTGCAACACCAGATTCCGTGAGTTGCTTTGGTTTGGCAGATGGCGCCATTCAAGTTGCAACAAATGATCCTTCCCTTTTATTTGGGTTCAACGGAGGTGACTTTAGCCAGCAGGTTGATTTTGGGCAATTAACTGCAGGTACTTATGAGATCATTAGTCAGGACGCCTTTGAATGTCAGGACACTTTGCTTGCTGTGGTGAACGAGCCGCCCCAGCTTACAGTCACCTTGCCAGCTGATACTACTATTCAGTTAGGCATTTCAGTGCCACTGGTAATTCAACTAAATGGATTGCCTCCGGTTAACTGGAGTTGGAGCGATGAAACTTATTTGAGTTGCCTCACTTGTCCTGATCCAATAGTGCAGGTGCCTCTGGAAGACAGACGCTATGTTTTAACCATTAAGGATGAAAACGGCTGCGAAGCAACAGACGATATAGTGATCCGGGTAGAACAGTTTGTAGGGATTTATATTCCAAATGCCATGGGTGGGGATGGCGCCAATGCTGTTCTTGATCTTGGCTTTAACCCGGCTATCAAAAAAATAAACTACTTCCGAATTGCCGATCGATGGGGAAGTTTGTTGCACGAATCCAGAAACGCACTTCCTGGAGACTCTTCTCTCTCATGGGATGGGCGCTACAAAGGAAAGCTTGTTAATCCTGGGGTCTATGTCTGGGCACTAGAGCTGGAACTAGTCAACGGATCTATCATCAAGAAAATTGGAGATCTAACGGTTATCCGTTAATGGTCATTCTTCCACCTTAGTTATCACTCAATCATGGTTCTCTCTCGTCCACTAATTCTTGCATCCAAGAGCCCCAGAAGGGCACAGTTATTAAGAGAAGCAGGCTTTAGTTTCAGGGTAGAGACCTTTGATGTGGACGAATCTTTTTCGGAAGAAATGCTGGTTGAAGAGGTTGCTCCGTGGCTTGCACAAAAAAAAGCGCAGGCTGCAAAGCACTTGATACAGGGCGATGAGATTGTATTGGCTGCGGATTCCGTCGTAATTTTAAACGGCCGGATATACAATAAACCTGCTGATTACCGGGAGGCGTTCAGTATGATTCGTTCTCTTTCCGGCAAACAACATACCGTAGTAACAGGGGTATGCCTGCTTTCAGAATCCAGGGAACAGGTATTTGCAGGAGTTACTAAAGTTTGGTTTGCGGAACTTACAGACGAAGAAATTGATTATTACTTAAGGATCTGGGAGCCTTATGACAAAGCGGGTTCATACGGTGCCCAGGATTGGATTGGACATTGCAAGATTACCAGGATTGAAGGCACCTTTCAAAATGTGATGGGCTTACCGGTAAACCTGGTTTATGCAGCACTTCAGGAATTTTAACTGATACCGCATGGCAACTTTACATGTCAGAGAATTGCGTTCATCGGATATTTCGTTGATTACAAATTATTGGCTTGGTTCCTCACCTGAATTTCTCACAGGCATGGGTGTGGACTTGTCTAAAATGCCATCCCGGGCACAATGGGAAGAATCACTAAACAAACAACTGAGTCAGTCTATTCCCGAAAAACAATCCTATTGCGTCATTTGGGAAGTGGATGGCATTCCTTCGGGGCATTCCAATATCAATAAGATCCAGTTTGGAGAAGAGGCCTTTATGCACCTGCATCTCTGGCAAAGCGCGGATCGTATTAAAGGATTGGGTACGCAACTGGTTTGGTTAAGCCTTCCTTTTTTCTTTGATAATTATCTGCTGAAAACCCTTTATTGTGAGCCCTATGCCCTGAATCCGGCGCCCAACAAAACCCTCGAAAAGGTTGGCTTTCATAAGATAAGGGAGTATGTCTCTATCCCGGGCTGGTTGAATTTTGAACAGCCAGTTCAATTGTGGCAACTTACACGTGAACAATATTTGCAACTTCTATGAGGGTGATATTTACCGTTACCAATGACCTCTCTTACGACCAGCGAATGCATCGGATTTGCGGAGCAATGGTTGGAGCGGGTTGTCAGGTTACGCTCGTAGGAAGAATATTGCCCAACTCCATTGCCTTAGAACCTCAGGCTTTTGACCAGGTAAGATTTGAACTTCCCTTTCAAAAAGGGTTCGCTTTTTATGCGGTTTATAACCTTCGCTTATGCTGGTTTTTACTTTGGGCTAAATACGATGCAGTCTGTTCTGTTGATCTGGATACTTTGCCAGCAGGGTGTATGGCCACTTTGATCCGGCGAAAAAAGCGGGTTTTTGATGCGCATGAATATTTTTCAGAAGTCCCTGAAGTGGTACACCGGCCTGTCGTAAAATGGTTTTGGGAACACGTAGCGAAATGTTTTTTGCCTTTTTACCGGCATGCCTACACGGTTGGACAAGGCTTGGCAGCCATTTTCGAGCAGAAGTATGGACTCCCGTTTTCTGTGGTTAGAAATGTACCTAAACGTATCATTTCGCCTTCAAAGGCACCGTCGTTGCCAGGCTCAAAAATTATTTTGTACCAGGGAGCATTAAATGAAGGAAGAGGTATAGAAACGCTGATCATGGCCATGCATCAACTCACGGATTGTCGATTGATTTTGGCAGGCGAAGGTGATTTGTCGCAAAAACTAAGAGCATTAGCGGCATCAGAGGGGGTATCTGACAAGGTTGCGTTTCTTGGATTTTTGAAACCAGATGAACTGAAGGCATGGACGCAAAAAGCCTGGCTGACCTTGAATCTGCTGGAAAATAAAGGCCTGTCTTATTATTATTCTCTGGCAAATAAATTTTTTGATTCCGTACAGGCACAGGTGCCGGTGCTAACAATGGACTTTCCGGAATACCGCGCTTTAAATGCAGAGTACGAAGTAGCAATTTTACTCCCAGATCTCAACGTGAGTGCTGTTGTTCGGGCTATACAGACGCTTGAATCTGCACCTGAAAATTATGCCAAATTGCAAGAAAATTGCAGGAAGGCGGCTGAGCATTGGATATGGGAGAAAGAGGAGGTGATCTTGCAACGTATCTGGGCTACAGTAGCCTCAGAATGAAGCCAATCTGGAAAATGCATTTTAAAGACAGTTTGATGGCCTGGCACATCGAAGCTAAGATATTGCCGTATTTTGACGACTTGAATTTGCTAAACCATCCTTTCTGTCTCTACTGATGAAGTTATTGATCAAACTTTCCCTTTGCGCAACACTTTCCTTCATTGCGCAACCTGCCTTTTCCCAACTTCAAAATATCAACATGCAGCTTCGGGCGACAAAGTCGTTCCCCGGGCAAACATTGGCGAACATTTGTGGCTATTGGCAAAATGGTCAGGAATACGCCCTCCTGGGCGGTTCAAATGGAATGATTATCGTAGATGTTACCAACCCGGCTTCTCCGCAACAAATCGTTCAAATCCCCGCTCCGGAAGGAACACCAAACAATGGAAGCCTTTGGAAAGAAATAAAGGTGTATAAGCAGTTTGCCTACCTGGTTACGGAAGCCGGCGGTGGTATTCAGATTATTGACATGTCTGCGCTGCCTAGTCCCAATCTAACCCACCATCTCTATACGGGCGATGGAGACGCTGCGAATCAAATGGATGAAATTCACGCACTGCACATTGACGTAACCAAAGGTTTCCTGTATACTTACGGTGGAAACTGGTCTCCCGGTGGCGCCAAGGTTTTTGACCTGAATCAAGATCCTTACAACCCAACTTATGTAGGCCGTTTTGAGCAATTAGGGTATATTCATGACGGTTATGTGGATAATGACACACTTTACGCATGCCATATTAGCGCCGGGATCATGTCTATTGTAGATATGACAGATAAAAGTAATCCTGAAGTATTGGGCACAGTAGAAACTCCCGGAAAATTCGCACACAACTCCTGGATTACCTCTGACAGGAAGCACGTTTTAACCACAGACGAAACTACGCCATCCTTTCTAACGGCATATGATGTCAGTGACCCAAGCGATATCAAAGAAGTGGACCGCATTTCCCCTAATAATGGGGTAGGGACATATGTGCACAACACCCATATTTTAAACGACTATGCAGTAACAGCCTGGTATACCAGTGGTGTTTTGATTACAGATGCCCACAGGCCTCAGAATCTCATTACAGTGGCTCAGTACGATACTTATGCCGGAAACAACCTGGAGTTTGAAGGATGTTGGGGTGCGTTCCCGTATTTCCCGTCTGGCACGATTGTAACATCAGACATTGAGCCGGGAGAACTCACCGTGTTAACACCTACCTATAAACGCGCTTGTTATTTTGAAGGCAAAATATTAAACGGTTGTAATGGGTTGCCTTTGATTGGCGCAACAGTAAAAATTAATGGCAGCACAGATCCGCAAAAAATTGTAACCACCCGTGCAGATGGTGTTTTCAGAACTGGTCAGGTTACACCAGGAAGTTTCACAGCTACGGTTTCTGCTCCAGGATTTCCGGATAAAACCGTAAATATCGTCTTGGCAACTGGCCAGGTTACTGAAATGAATATAACGATGGATGCCGGACAGGTGACAACCATTACCGGAACGGTTACAGATGCCAATACAGGCGCCCCAATTTCCGGAGTAGATGTAACATTAAACGGAGTGAGCGGAACAGTCACCGTTGCTACAAATGCACTAGGTCAGTTCATCAAAGATTGCCTTCCTGTGGGATCTTACACGGCTACTGCCGGAAAATGGGGATATTTGGTTGGAACCGTCACCGTTATTCAGGGCAATCCTGTTAGCCTGCAATTGACGCCAGGTTATTATGATGATTTTGCTACAGATCTTGGCTGGACTACCTCGGGAACAGCTTCCGCCGGCGACTGGGAAATTGGTGAGCCGGAAGGCACCTTTGTTCAAAATAACCTGTGCAACCCAGAATTTGATGTTGACCAGGATGATAATGATCAGTGCTACATGACTGCAAACGGAGGTGGCTCGGCTGGTGAAAATGATGTAGATAACGGATTCGTGTCAGTAATTACTCCGGTGATGAAACTCGCAGGCTACTCCGATGCTATCATGAGCTTTTATTACTGGTTTTTCAATGTAACCACGCTGGGCAATACGGCGAATGATAGAATGGAAGTGAATATCCTGAAAGGTAATCAAACCATCAATGTATTCACCCTGGATCCATCAGACTCCCAAAGTAGCTGGCAATATTCGGGCGATATTCACCTGAAAGATTATGCCGCACCACTTACGGATAATATCCGTATAGAATTCAAGGTTCAGGATATTAGCCCTGGTAACTGGCTGGAAGGAGCACTGGATATCTTCAAGGTAACCCCTATAACTGTTGGCGTTCAAAATCCACTGGATGAATCAGCCTTGTTGATGGTTCGTCCTAACCCAACAAATACGATATTCAATCTTCAGTATTCTTGGGACCAGGCGGTTGAGTTGCCAGTACTGGAGGTGCGTAATTTGCTGGGACAAATAGTCTATCAGGAAGCGATGCATTCAACTTCAGGGGTAGTGGCTTTTGGACAGGCCTTCACGCCAGGCGTATATGTAGCGTCATTCACCAGCGGTGGCCTCAGGACGCAATCACTGAAACTTGTCAAGCAATAATTGCTTTTTGTTTCAGGGGCAAAAGACCTGACAACTTATTGTTTTTTACCGCAGAGGCGGAGAGGCGCAGCATATTTCCATGCTACACCTCTCTGCCTCTGCGGTACTTGCAATGGCTACAGTGCTTTTTTTCGCAAAACAACACCTTTCCCAATACTTCCAGAGCCCCAGGAAAACAATAGCCTGTCTAATGCTAAAATGGCATCAGTGATAAAAACCAGCCGGGGCTCTTTTGTTGAGGCTGGTCTGATTTTCACGCCTCCAGAGGTGTCATTAGTGACATTCAGCGCATTCTTTTTGAAGACACGCTGTGCAATACCTGTCCAGTAAACTTCCAGTAAGCCTACCAGATATCGGCTAAGTCCCTGAAATGTTACTATTTCAAATCCGGCCTTTTGGGCCCAAATTTTGAATTGAATGGAGCCTATCAGATAGTCATGTCCAAATGCGTAAGCTCCCTGGGAAATGGTAAATTCCCTGTCGCCAGGCCTTCTGTAGCATTGCTGATATATACGATTAATCGGATCATAGGTAAATGGGAATTCCCTACTTGGGAAGGTCATAAAGGCCAGGCCACCCGGTTTTAGCACCCTGGCCATTTCCTGAACCATTTTCTCCGGTTGGCCTACATGTTCAATTACTTCACAAGAAACAATCAAGTCGAAGGATTGATCCGGGTAGCTTAAGTCCAACGCATTGTTTGCCTCATACCGCAAGTTGACTACATCGGAGTTCATGTGTTGTGCATGAGCTAAATCTTCCTCATTTACATCACATCCAATGAGTGATTTGCAATAGGCTGCAACCATGCGATCATAATCGCCTTCGCCGGTACCCAGGTTCAGACCGAGGATCTCAGACTGACCGGTTATAGGGAAATGTTGCTGCAATTGCTTCCGAATGAACAGGTAGCGGTTTCGGAAGGTGGGGAACAAAAATTTAAAATTCATGATTGTCTTATGATGCTCCGGAAGCTATTTACAAGGCCATACATAGTCTGATAAAGGCCAGCTTTTACCCTGAAAAGAGAAATGCCACCATTCGGTACGAATGCCTTTAAATCCAACTTCTGCTAATGCGTCTCGCAGTATTTTTCTGTTTTCCAGTACTTTTTTAGGTAGTTTGACATTGTCGGTATGCGCCTCAGGACCAAAAAAATCATAAGGCGTTCCCATATCTAATTCTTTGCCTTTGGAATCAATAATCGTTAGGTCAACAGCGGCGCCTCTTGAATGCATGGAGCCCTTGCTGGGGGGCGTTACATAATCGGGGTTAGGTACCTTATCCCATAATCTTTGCTGATAAGGCCGGGGGCGGTAACAATCAAACATTTTCAAGCCTAATCCTTTCTTTTTGAGGCTTTTATGTGCTTTTACGACTGCCTCAGCTGCCTCAGGACGTAACAAACAGTTTGGGCAGTCGTATATTTTTGATTTGGTGAAATTATCGGTAGTGGCATACCGGATATCCAATTTGATGCTTGGATCCAGTTGGGTAACTTCCGTAAATCCCGGATGAGCAATGGTCTGTTGTGGGGAAACCGTGGGAGAATCAGATACGGATTCCGGCGATTGTAGGTCTCTGACAACCGATGGTACGGCTGGCTCAAGTCCACAAGCAGAAAGGAAAAGAATAAGGAAAATAAAATGGCGTATCAAAAGCACTATTTTTTGCAAAATTACAGTTTAGGCACCTACAAATTCAACGAAAAACGAGGATTTGCGTTTCTATACCAAATTAGGCATTTTTATGAAAGCCAAAAACCTGCTTTTAAGCATTTCAACGTTCAAACAACTAAAGCCTTGGACCAAGGCTATTGCAATTATGTCGCCCTTGATCTTTAAAGGACTCTTCGCAACAGCTCAGGAAACACCATATCCCGGCCAACCATTCGACGGCCCGGGAGGTGCAGAGTACCTGCATAAATCTGTTTCATTTTTTGATGCCGCAACCCGTGCTGACGGCTATTGGCTGTTTGAGCCTGCTGACCCCAAACCGGATTCAGCAGAAGTGGTCGTATTTCTGCACGGTTACGGTGCTTACAATCCAATGGCCTATGGAAAATGGATAAAACACCTGGTCGCCAAAGGGAACATAGTAATATATCCCCGATACCAGAAAAACCTTGTCTGGCCTCGGCCAAATGGTTTTCCGGAAAATGCAGCAAAGGGCATAAGAGATGCGCTTCGGGAACTTCAAAAGGAAGGAAGGGTTAAGCCAAAAACTGACCATGTGGTATACATCGGACATTCTTATGGAGGAGTAACTGCTGCAAACCTGGCCACCCGTTGGGAAAAAATGCGGATCCCCAAACCAACAGCGATGTTGCTGGCTGAGCCAGGCTCTGGGCCATTTAAAGGAGCCAGGCTGCAGGATTACTCCGCAATACCTTCTGATACCAAGGTGTTAATTGTTGTGGGCGAAGATGATTATGTAGTGGGAGCCGAATTTGGTTCTCTGGTGTTTAATACTGCCGTAAATACTCCTGAAAGAAACCTGATCGTTCAGCGCAGAGATACCACCAATTTGCGAAGGTGGGTACTGGCTACTCATTCAGAACCGTATGGTTATGATCTTGATTTTGACACCGGGGTTAGAAATTATACCGCTCGGCGGGTACTGATGACCTCTCGTTTAAATGAAGTTGACTTTCATTGTTACTGGAAACTCGGAGATGCTTTGATCAATTACAGCAGAAAAGGGATTCAAAAGGAATACGCCTTTGGAAATACTCCGGAGCAACGGTTTATGGGTCGTTGGCCTGATGGACACCCCATACGAGAGTTGGATGTTTACCAACCTGTCGGATTACAAAGAGCGCCACATATCCGTTCTTTGGTCATGGAAGAACAAGAATAGCGTTTACCGCCAAACGCGGTAATATATTACCGGGATTCGCTACTGGCTACAAAGTAATAGTTTCGGCGCTCGTAGAATTCTTTTGCAAAATGCTCTTTGCTTAAAGGAGTTCCTTCCGCCAAAAATTGCTCAAGTAGGAATATGCGCAAACCGCATTGCTCAAATAGGGCAAATATTTGTTCGGGGGTTGATCCGTAAAGATCAGAAGCGCCCATTCCATGCTCAAAAATCACCGTTGGTTTCCACCGACGCAAGGTGTTAAGTCCTCCTTCCAGAACAAGCCTTTCACCGCCTTCTACATCTATTTTCATGATATGAAGCGGTAAGTCGGAAGGCCATACATCGTCCAGTTTCTTGGTCTCAACTGTAATTTGTGTATCTTCTTCGTTTGGCCTGTCGTATTGCCTTTTTTGCAACCCGCTGTAAGAAGGGTTGCTCACCACAAAATTGAAAGTAGAGCTTCCTTCCTGACTGGATAAAGCCACCTCCATGATTTTACAGTTGGAATAGCCGGAATATTTGAGTTTGAGTTGCTCACATAGCTCCGGAATGGGCTCAAAGCCATAATGTTGACCACTTGGCGAGGCCGCCAAAAACAAGTCAAGGATTTCTCCTTTATGACAACCCACGTCCGCACTGTTATAGCCTGGATGACACACCTTTTTAATGATCCGTTCAGTCAGACGGTCGTATCGTTGGTTTTTGGTCAGGTCGAAAGGCAATGCCTTGAAAATTTTTTTAATAAAGTCCTTCAACGGAAAAAACGATAAACATTCAAAAGTGGCCACAAGATACCGCATTTGGTTTCTGGACACTGCAAGTGTTGTCATTTTGTTCTTGAAATAAAAAAGCCGTCGCAGCATTACGCATGGACGGCTAAACCCTAAAAACCAAATGAAAACAATCTTCCTTATTTGCCTTATCGTCCCTACTCATGTGCAGAGACACTCCTTTTGTTCATTTATATTGCAGTTTACCATGGCTTTGTAAAAGCCGTCGGAACTTACGCCCCGACGGCCAAACCCTAAAAAACCAAATGAAAACAATCTTCCAAAAGATGGGTAATGGTTGTAAGACCATCACAAAGTGTTTGTTTGTTGCCAGCACTCGTACGTTTATAAGTATGCAATTTATACGCCAGGATTAAAGGCCGGTCACGCCCTTGGATACTGGTTTTTCTTTTGCTTTAAAGGGCGTTAACAATTAGGGCAGATTTGGCGCATTCGTTGGTATTTGTTGACAATTTTATCCCCAAAAAGACCTTTTTTTTTGAATTTCATTTGAAAAATAAACCTCTAAAAGAGAAAATGGTTTGACACCAAAAGAACTGTTGTAACTTGTTCCCGTGAGTCAAAAAGTCTTGTTATTCAATCCCCGGAGCGCTAACAGCAAATACCGGATTCCTAATAGCATCCTCCAGGTTGCAGCTTGTATTCATGACAAATTTGAATATGCATTGGTAGATGGCAATCTTGAGGAGGATCCGTGGAATAAAATCTCCGGATTATTATCCGATCCAACATTCCGTTATGTTGGATTTACCGTTATGCCTGGCCCGCAACTCAAACAGGCGATACCATTTGCTCAAAAAATCAGAGCACTTTTCCCACATGTGATTCAGGTATGGGGAGGATATTTTGCCAGCAACCAATACCACGCTGTAATGCGCAGTGGCTGGGTAGACTTTGTGATTGATGGACCCGGTGACCATGCATTTCCGTCGTTACTACATGCATTGGAAACAAATACTCCGTTTGAATTTATTTCCAATCTCATATGGAAGATACCTGAAGGAGACATTATTAAGAACTCCAAAGAAGCATTACTGGATCAGGATACTTTACCGGAACTGCCTTATGATACACTTGATCAATTTTATCCATTAGATAAATACCTCAATCCTACCTTTTTAGGTAAAAAAACACTGGCCTATCACAGCAGCATGGGATGCCCTTTCAAATGCTCTTTTTGTGCGGTAGTTCCTATTTACGAGGCTCGTTGGCGAGGAAAATCAGCAGAAAAGATTTTTCGGGATGTTATGTATGTGCGGGAAAAATGGGGGGCAGACAGCATTGAATTTCATGATAACAACTTTTTTGTCAGTGAAAAGCGTACCACAGCATTTGCCAAACTCATGCTCGGCAAAAACATGAACTGGTGGGGAGAGGCTAGAATAGACACAGTAGACCAGTATTCTGATGAATCTTTGGCATTAATGCGAGAGGCTGGCTGCAGGATGATTTTCTTCGGGGCAGAAACCGGGAATGATGAGCTGTTAAAACAAATGGATAAAGGCGGCAAACAAACCGGAGCCCAGATTCTGGCTTTCGCTGGACGATTGAAAAAATTTGACATTATCCCGGAATACTCGTTTGTTCTGGGGATGCCAGCCGAAAATGAACAAGCAGTTTGGCGGCAGATTAAGTCTGATATTCAATTCATTAAACGCATTAAGGAGGTAAATCCGGCTACAGAAATCATCCTTTACGTTTATTCGCCTGTCCCGACAGAAGGTTCAGAATTGTTTGCTCAAATCACCAAAGCTGGATTCAGCTTCCCCAAACACTTAACGGACTGGCTTTCTCCTCAATGGGAGCAGTTTGACCAACGGAAAAATCCACTCACCCCCTGGTTGACGCCAGAAATGGTTCAATATATTCAGGATTTTGAAACGGTTATTCATGCCAGGTATCCAACTGTTTCAGATACCAAACTAACCAGGTTACAACGCAACATCATGCCCAGGCTGAGCCAATGGCGGTATGCCTCCAACTTTTTTTACCGCCCCTACGAACTCAAAATTTTGCAAAAATTCTGGCTCCGATACCGTCAACCAGAATGGGAAGGCATGTGAAGACGTCTCAAAATTTTACCGCAGAGGCGGAGAGGCGCAGAGAATTTGACAATCAATTATTACACCTCTGCGCCGCTCCGCCTCTGCGGTAAAAATAAAAATATGAGCCTCGTCACTTTTGCTGTTCCTTGGCCCAGGCATCTTTGAGCGTAACCGTTCGGTTAAACACGGGTTTGCCGGGTTGAGCATCAGGATCAACACAGAAATAGCCCAGACGGGTGAATTGGAACCGCTCTCCCAGTTTCGCATCGGCAAGTGCAGGCTCAATGAGGGCGTTTTCAATCACTTGCAGGTTGTTGGGGTTTAGGGTAGCCAGAAAATCTTCCTCGCTGGCAGGATCTTCAACCTGGAATAAGCGATCATACAACCTTACCTCGGCCTTTTGGGCATTGCTGGCCGCCAGCCAGTGAATTACGCCCTTGGGTTTCAAGCCAGAGGTGTCTTGTCCGGAGCGACTTTCCGGCACATAGGTGCAGTGGATTTCTGTAATGTTGCCATTGGTGTCTTTTACCACATCATGACACTGAATGATGTAGGCAGATTTCAAACGCACCATACCTCCCAGCGACAAACGAAAATATTTAGGCGGAGGATTCTCCATGAAGTCATCCTGTTCGATCCACAACTTCCGACCAAAGGTCAGTGGACGAGTACCGGCATTGGGGTCTTCCGGATTGTTTTCTGTTTCCAGAGATTCTGTTTGCCCTTCAGGATAGTTGGTAATCACCACCTTCAACGGATCCAGCACAGCAAAGCGACGCAGGGCAATTTTATTCAGGTCTTCCCTGATGCAGAATTCAAGCAGCGACATATCTGCCACCATTTCACGTTTGCCCAGACCAATACGATCGCAGAACTCCCGGATGCTGGCCGGGGTGTAACCGCGTCGGCGGAAACCGGAAATCGTAGGCATGCGAGGGTCGTCCCAGCTACGAACATGGCCTTCTTCTACCAGCAGCTTCAGCTTTCGTTTACTGGTGATGGCATATGACACATTCCTGCGGGCAAATTCATACTGTTTGGATGGGAAAATACCCAGCTGTTCAATGCACCAGTCGTACAGTTCACGGTGTGGAGCAAACTCCAGGGTACAAATAGAATGGGTAATGTTTTCGATGCTGTCGCTCTGACCATGCGCCCAGTCGTACATCGGATAAATACACCATTTATCACCGCTACGGTGGTGGTGCGCATGTTTTATCCGATAGAGTAGGGGATCGCGCATGATCATATTAGACGATGTCATATCAATCTTGGCGCGCAGGGTGCAGTGCCCGTCGGGGAATTCGCCAGCGCGCATTTTTTCAAACAACGCCAGGTTTTCTTCCGGTGTGGTATCGCGATAAGGGCTGTTTTTACCTGGTGAAGTGGGCGTGCCTTTCATGGCTGCAATTTCTTCTGCCGTAGAAAAATCTACATAGGCTTTTCCCTTTTGTATGAGCACCTTGGCCCAGTCATAGAGCTGCTCAAAGTAGTCGGAAGCGTACAGGATATTGGCTGGTTCAAATCCCAACCAGCGCACGTCCTCGATGATGCTTTCTACATATTCTGTTTCTTCCGTTACCGGATTGGTGTCGTCAAAGCGTAGGTTAGTAGCTCCGCCATATTTCAGCCCCAAACCGAAGTTGAGGCAGATACTGGTGGCATGACCAATATGCAGATACCCGTTGGGCTCCGGTGGAAAGCGTGTGAGAACGGTTTTATGTTTGCCTGAAGCCAGATCAGCTTCAATGATTTCTTCCAGAAAATTCAGCGGCGCATTGCTGTTAGTGCTCATATTCAAGTAATTAGAAGGTCAAATGAAGGGTTGAATTTCCATCGCTGTTCACCTTGGTTTCAGACCTATAAGGTTTCCAAATCCTTATAGGTCTGAAACCAAGGTGAACAAGGGCGCGGTTACATTCTTTCCGGCATCTCAATACCCAAAAGCCCCATACCGGATTTTAATACCTGTCCTACGGATTTGCTCAGGCTTAGGCGGAAGGCTCGGGCTTCGGCGGTATCTGCGTTGAATACAGACAGGTCGTGCCAAAACTTGTGGTATTTCTTGGCCAGATCGTAACAGAAATTAGCCACCAGGGACGGATCGTACTCTGCAGCCGCTTTTTGAACAACCTCGGGGTATTCATGTAGCGCCAGTAGCAAATCTTTTTCCTGCGTTTGTATGCCGGAATAGCCGGTTGCAGGCGAAAGGTCAATTTGCTCCCGTGCAATCCGTTGCATCAAACCATTAATCCGCACGTGGCTGTACTGAATGTACGGACCAGTTTGCCCTTGCAGATCCACAGATTCTTCCGGGTTAAAAATCATCTTCTTCTTTGGATGCACCTTGATGATAAAAAATTTCAGGGCGCCCATGCCTACCCGGCGCAGGTTTTCCTGTTTCTCCTCAGGTGCAATACCGTCAGATTCCCCGCGCTCGGATGATTGCTCTCCGGCGATCCGCAGTACCTCGGCAATCAGGTCGTCGGCGTCTACTACGGTTCCTTCACGGGTTTTCATACGTCCGGTAGGCAATTCCACCAGTCCGTAAGACAGGTGGTGCAATCCTTCAGCATAGGGCTCGCCCAGGCGCTTCAGGGTTTCAAACAGCACCTGGAAGTGGTAGTTTTGTTCATCGGCTACTACGTAAACGTATTTTTCGCAGCCCAGTTCGGCATGGCGCATGCGTGCGGTTCCCAAATCCTGCGTGATGTACACAGAGGTGCCGTCGGCGCGGAGCACCACTTTCTGGTCATGGCCTGCATCCGTGAGGTCTACCCATACGGAGCCGTCCTCTTTCTTGAAGAAAACGCCTTTGGCGAGGCCATCTTCCACAATATCCTTACCCAGCAGGTAGGTATTGCTTTCGTAGTATAATTTGTCGAACGAAACGCCCAGGTTGTGGTAGGTCTGATCGAAACCTGCATATACCCAGCCATTCATTTTGTTCCAAAGGGCCATGGTTACCGGTTCATGGGCCTCCCATTTTAGGAGCATTTCCCGCACTTCAGCGCCTAAAGTGGAGTGTTCATTGAACCACTTGTTTTTATAGTCTTTAAAGAAGTCTTTAGCCTCCTGATTAGGTTTGCGCTTGCTTTCGAACAACTCCTTTGCCGCATCCGTTTGTTGCCAGGCATCGTATTCCGCCTTGCTTTTTTGCTCGAAGAGTACGTACCAGTCGCCTACAAAGTGGTCGCTTTTGATGCCTTCACTTTCCGGTGTTTTACCTTCTCCCCATTTCATCCAGGAAAGCATGCTTTTACAAATAGCCACACCGCGGTCGTTGATGATCTGCGTTTTGACCACCTCGTAACCGGCAGCCTCCAGCAGGCGGGTGCAGGACCATCCCAGCAAGATATTTCGGATATGGCCCAGGTGCAACGGCTTGTTGGTATTGGGAGAGGAGAATTCTACCATTACCTTTTTGCCGCTCTTAGGCGAAGTGCCATAAGCATCGTTTCCAATGACTGTTTGCAGGAATGATTGCCAATAGCCGTCGCTGATTTCCAGGTTTAAAAAACCTTTTACCACATTGTAGGCTTTTACCTCAGCTACATGATCGGCGAGGTACTGGCCGATTTCATTGGCTGCTACATCGGGCGATTTTTTGGCTATTTTGACAAAAGGGAAAACCACCACCGAGTAATCTCCGGTGAAATCGGGTGGGGTAGTGTTGACCAAAACTTTGGAAGCGTCGGTGGCTTCACCGTAGAGTTGGGTAACAGCTTGGGCAACGGCACTTTGCAGGGTGGAAACGATATTCATATTGTAGTGAGGAAGCGCAAAATTAAGGATTCATGAGCAAAACAAATCGCCCCATCAGCGATTCACTGAAGGGGCGATTTGGTAATTGGATAAATATCTTTCAAAGTAATTTATCCTTCCAAAGCCGCAGCACCACTCACGATCTCGCCGAGCTCGGTTGTGATGGCTTCCTGTCGCTTCTTGTTGTAGTGAATTTTGAGCGCTTTGAGCAGTTCTTCTGCATTTTCAGTAGCCTTGTCCATAGCCGTCATACGGGAACCATGTTCAGAAGCCTGTGTGTCCAGCACACATTTGTGGAATGACAGTTGCAAAATACTTGGCACCAAAGTTTCCAGCAATTGCTGTTGATCCGGCTCAAAAATATAGTCGGCCTTGGCCACTTTAGCCCCCGCAGGTGCTTCCATCTTAGGCACAGGAAGCCATTGTTCTGAAGTAGGGAAAACGGTAGCAGCGTTTTTAAACCGGCTATATACTATCTCTACGGCATCGTATTTTCCAGTGGAGAATTCATCCATGCGCGCGCGAGCCACACGACTTACGTTTTCATAAGCCGGATTGTCGTACACATCAATGAAGTCGGTGATGAAGGTTACATCGCGCAAACGGCGGCGGAAATAATCATAACCTTTTTTTCCAATAAACAGCATGCTTACATTACCATCGCGGCGTTGTTTGCCATACTTTTCATTGATCAACGCAGTCGTTTCTTTGCAAATGTTGGTGTTGAAAGCACCGCAAAGACCACGATTGGAGGTGATTACCACCACCAATACGTTTTTCACTTCACGTGCCGTTCCAAAACTGGTATTGGCGCCTCCATCCAGATTAGACAGGATATTGGACAACATACGGTTCAGACGATCGGCATACGGGCGCACCTGAACAATAGCATTTTGTGCTTTGCGCAGTTTTGCAGCAGATACCATTTTCATGGCCTTAGTAATCTGCTGTGTATTGATTACCGACTTAATCCGTTCGCGTACTTCTTTTAAACCGCCAGCCATATTAAATAATGTGGGTAATGTGTTGAATGTGGGGAATTTGAGGAATGTGTTGAATGTGTTGAATGTGGCGAATGTGGGAATTGTTAAGGAGCCTACGAATCTGTTCGGTACGTTCCTAAATCTCATTTCCCACATTCACCACATTCACCACATTAATCACATTTTTTTATATCCGCCTGCCAGATCTGCTGCCAGCTCACGTACTTTAGCCAGGCTGGCATCTTCCAATTTGCCTTTACGGAACTCTTCGAGTACTTCTGGCAATTTGTTTTCCATACGCTCAAGGAACAGGTGTTCAAATTCCTGAATCTTATCGAGCGGAACATCACGGAGCAGGTTATTGGTACCCAGGTAGATGATAGCCACCTGCTTTTCAACAGAAACAGGGCTATACTGTGGCTGCTTCAGGATTTCCACGTTACGTGCGCCTTTGGCCAATACAGCCTGAGTAGCAGCATCAAGATCTGAACCGAACTTGGCAAATGCCTCCAGCTCACGGTACTGAGCCTGGTCGAGCTTCAGTGTGCCGGAGATCTTCTTCATGGATTTGATCTGTGCGTTACCACCTACACGGCTTACAGAGATACCTACGTTAATCGCCGGACGCACACCTGCGTTAAACAGGTTAGACTCCAGGAAGATCTGACCGTCGGTAATAGAAATTACGTTGGTTGGGATATACGCAGATACGTCACCAGCCTGTGTTTCGATGATCGGAAGCGCTGTCAAAGAACCACCACCTTTTACCAGACCTGCTTTTACGAGGCTTGGAGGAAGGTCGTTCATAGCCAGTGCCACTTCCTGCGTTTGGTTTACTTTAGCTGCACGCTCGAGCAAGCGGCTGTGCAGGTAGAATACGTCGCCAGGGTAAGCCTCACGGCCTGGAGGGCGACGCAGCAACAGAGATACTTCGCGGTATGCAACGGCCTGTTTAGACAGGTCATCATAAATGATCAGCGCCGGACGGCCGGTGTCGCGGAAGAACTCACCGATACAAGCGCCAGCGAATGGAGCGTAGAATTGCAGCGGAGCCGGATCAGATGCAGAAGCAGACACGATCACTGTGTAAGCCATAGCGCCGTACTCTTCAAGGGTGCGGGCAACAGTTGCAACCGTAGAAGCTTTCTGACCACAAGCCACGTAAATACAGAATACAGGCTCGCCGCGATCGTAGAACTCTTTCTGGTTGATGATGGTGTCAATGGCAATAGCCGTTTTACCGGTCTGACGGTCGCCAATGATCAGCTCACGCTGACCACGGCCGATTGGAATCATCGCGTCAATAGCTTTTACACCGGTTTGAAGTGGTTCGTTTACCGGCTGACGGTAAATTACACCCGGAGCTTTACGCTCCAGCGGCATTTCGTATTTAGCGCCTGTAATCGGACCTTTACCGTCTATCGGCTGGCCTAGTGGGTTAACTACGCGGCCTACAAAACCGTCGCCAACTTCGATAGAAGCAATCTGGCCGGTGCGTTTTACTTTGGAACCTTCGCGGATACCGTCTGGAGAACCCATGAGTACGACACCTACGTTGTCTTCTTCAAGGTTCAATACGATGGCGCGGGTGCCATTTTCAAATTCAACCAGTTCGCCGGACTGAGCGCGGTTCAGGCCGTAAACACGGGCGATACCGTCGCCCACTTGCAACACTGTACCTACTTCTTCAAGGTTTGTTTCAGCCCCGAAGCCGGACAGTTGCTGTTTCAATATCGCGGAGATTTCTTCCGGTCGTACGTCTGCCATGACTTATATGGATTTGTTGATGCTAAAAAATTGAAATCCAGCCCTTGGGAAAACCAGGGGCCAGGATTTATGGAATTAGAATTCTTTAATGTACAGGTTTTTCGTGAACTCGGCATTCAGATCAGCCAGTTTGCTGGCAACTGATGCGTCGTAACGCTTGTTGTCGAATTCCAGCACAAAACCGCCGATCAGTTCGGGATCCACACTGGTTTCGATGTCAAGATTGGGGTTGGTAATGCCACTGGCCAGCAAGCGGGCCTTAAGGTCGCTTACCACGGCATCGCTCAATGGAGCTGCTGCAATCACCTTAACAGTGGTGATTTTTTGCAGGGTCTTGTATTGGGCGATGAATTCGTTGGCGATTTCTGCCAGGTAACCCTCACGGCCTTTGTTTACCAGTAGGGTCATATATGCCATCGTCAGGCTGTCCATATGTTTGCCAAAAATCGCAGAGAGGACAGCATTCTTTTTATCAGCGCTGATGATCGGGCTTTTCAGCATCAAAAGCAGGTCGCGGTTTTTGGCGGCTGCTGCAAGTGAATTGACATCGGCGCTAACCTGAGGCAGCTTGCCCTGCTCGAGGGCAAGGTCAATCAGCGACTTGGCATACCGGGTAGCAATGCGTGTTACAGACATTTTGTACGTCTTAGTTCAGGTTGATAGAATCAGCCAGCGTTTTAGCGTAAGCTTCCTGCTCGGCTTTATTGGACAATTCGCGGCGAAGCAGTTTTTCTGCAATATCCACGGCCATTTGGCCAGCCTGGTTTTTCAAGGATACCAAAGCTGCCTGCTTTTGGTTCTCGATATCCTGGATGGCGCTTTCCACTTTACGCTTGTATTCAGCATTTGCGCGCTCCTTAGCTTCAGCAATGATCTCATCTTTTGCCTCTTTGGCTTCTTTGAGAATAGCAGAACGCTCTTCACGAGCTTGTGCAAGTAGTTTTTCGTTCTCTGCCTGAAGCTGAGACATTTCTTCGCGAGCCTTTTTTGCCTCGTCCAACGCATTCTGGATGTCCAGTTCACGCTGTTTCAATGCATTGCCGATAGGCTTGAATGCAAAGCGGCTCATCATGAACCAGAAAATGAGGAAAATGACAGTGGTCCAGAAAAGAAGCCCTGGTTCGGGTTTAAGTACGTTGAAATCTGCCAAAAACAACATCGTAGTGATGAGTTATGAGTGATAAAATATGTGTAGGGGTGTGAACACCCTGAACATGATCAAAAAAATCCGGGCCATTGAGTTGCCAACCGCTTCGCGCCGGCCCGGGAACAATTACTTCGGAGCGGCTACGAAGAAAGACAATACCATGCAAACCAGAGCAGCGCCCTCAACGAGAGCGGCAGTCAGGATCATGTTTGCGCGGATATCGCCAGATGCTTCTGGTTGACGGGCGATGCCCTCAACTGCTTTGCCACCGATTTGTCCGATTCCGAGACCTGCGCCGATTACTGCCAGGCCTGCACCAATTGCTGCGTACATAATGAAAAATTATGATTGATGATTGTTGATTGCTCGTTGTGTTCGGTTTATGAGGTTGATCAGTGATGATCGTGGTGTGGTTCTTCAATCGCAGTACCAATATAAGTGGCACTAAGCATGGTGAAGATGAATGCCTGGAGGAAAGCCACCAGCAATTCAAGTGTCATCATGAAGAGTGTCAACGGAATAGAGGCTGCAGCACCTGCTACGGATCCTCCTACACTTTCGCCAGCCTTGCCCAGAATGAAAATGAGGCTTACAAAGCTCAGGATCACAATGTGACCTGCTGTGATGTTCGCAAAAAGACGAAGGAGCAAGGTGAACGGCTTGAGGAAAACGCCGAGGATTTCAATAGGCGTCAGAATGAATATTTTGAGTACTGCAGGCACTCCGGGCATCCACAAAGTGTGCTCCCAGAAGTGTTTGTTGGCACTAAATGTAGAGATCAGAAAGGTTATTACAGCCAGAACAATCGTAATAGATATGTTTCCGGTTACGTTAGCGCCTCCCGGGAAGAATGGAATCTGGCCAATCAGGTTCAAACCAAGAATGAAGAAAAATGCCGACAACAGGTATGGCATATATTTCTCGTATTTTGGACCGATGTTTGGCTTGGCAACTTCATCACGGATAAAGGTGTAGAAAGGCTCTATGAAGTTTTGAAGGCCTTTTGGCGCATGGTGTACTGTACGTGTAGCCTGCTTAGCTACCATGCGGAAAATAAGAAACAGAATCACGAAGGTGAGCAACATGGTGAACACGTTGCGGGTGATGCTGAAATCAGAGAAACCAGTTACGCCGCCACCGAGAATACCACCGTCGTAAGTTGTTTTGGATTCCAAACGCAGGCATTGGCCGTCAATGAGGGCATTGTAAACCGTTTTGGACTTCCCGCCTTCTTCAACCACCTGGTGGGTATAGTCTTCAACTTTGAATTCGCCTTGCTGGAATTTTTCATCCAGAATTCGCATCACGCTTCCGTGAACCAATACATAACCATCGTTGGCTAATTCGCCATTACCGTGGTGATGTACATGGAACATACCGGTAGTTCCTGCTTTCCAGCCTTTAGCTGATTTAAGAATTACTGGAAGGTTAATGTAAACATCTCCGATCACATGGATCACGTTAGCGTCGGAAATGTGGTGAACCGCATTGTCACCAGCATTAAATTCGGGTTCAATGCTGAGGGAGTGACCACATGGGCCTTCTTCATGGGCCTCATGACCGGCATTTTCAGTGCCTGCATCATGATGTTCGCCCTCGTGTGCCTTATCAGCAGTCTGTTCCTGTGGAGCAGTGTGAGGGTGATCGTGGTGTTCGTGTCCGGCCTGTGCGAAAGCAAAAGTGCACAAACCACTGAAAATCAGTACTAAACTATATTTGCGAACAAAGTTCATACCCACTTTGGAAAAATCTTTGATTAAATCGGCTGCAAAAGTACGATGCTATTTTCTGATAAAAAAACCAAGTCAAACTATTTTTCCAAAAAATATAGGGCAGACAGGGGGGTAGGGGGGCGGGATTCGGAATTAAATTTGGGGACCCATGTTTGAAAGGTAAAGATTGACGGATTTTACACCTTTGAGTGGCATGATTTTTTCTTTGATTTTCTCAAACTAACCTATAATCACTAATAATGACGAAAACTACTTGCTTGCTTGTTGCCTGGATATGGGCAACAGCCATGTTTGCACAATCTAAAAACTGGGAGGTTTCCGGAATTATCCACAGCGACCTTTCTGTTTCGGTGCCTGGAGCCTCTATCTTTGTTGATGATACGCTACGTGGGTATACTGATGAGCTAGGATTTTTTAAAGTAAAACTCAAGTATCGTCCAAAAGTACTTTTGGTTAAGCGAGTTGGATATACCGAACTCAGTTTCAAGTTTAAAGGAGTAGAATTTAAGGAAAGAACGAAATTCCTGGAACTTACCATCCAGGCGGCTGATTATATCCTGCCGGAATTTACCGTCACATCCAAAGCAATTGACCATATTTTTAAGGAAGATTTCAGTTCTGCTTTGGTGGATTATGAACTTATTGGAGAGGATCAAATATTGCTACTTGGCCGTAAAAAGAAACATTATTTCCTAAGTTTGACCAGTTTGGAAGGGTCAGTTATAAAGAATATCGATTTACCTGAAGATGATAGTTATACCGAAATTTATCCAGGTTGTAAGGGAACTTATCATATTGTTGGATCCAAATGGACCATTGAAACGATGTCGAAAACGGATCAGTTGGATACTTTAGGTCAGTATCCCAGCACTGATTTTTTGGGTTTTGTTAAGCCATGCATCGCATTTGTAAATGGATGCTACTTTTTCGAGTTCCGGTCAAAATATTCGGTTCAGTTTGACTGGATGGATCCAAATGGCATTTACCACCCGCTTATGGCCGTTTACGACGAACTTGCCTTTGAGTGGATGCAAAAACTGGTTCGTGATTATTATAAAAAAGATCGTTTTGAGTGGAGGGATCAATATGAGGAGAACGCAAAGAAGAATCGTAACGCAAAGCCCATTGAATCTGTTGATCAAACATTAGCTGATAAGCCCAAAGATGCCAATCCTTTAGAGGGAGATGAATTAATGGATCACATGGAACAGCATTTTCAACAAGAATTACATGATATTCCTTCCATAAGTATCGATTCTTTGTATGTTCCGTTGTTTTTCCTGGGAGACACGGTATTGTTTCTGAATCATCAACAAAGTGTGATGGTCCGACTTGAGCCGACAAACGAAGGAGGCAAATTGTTTAAAGCAACACAATCTCCCTTGACCTATCACAAGGGAAGAGGTTGGAGGAAATTCACGGTCTTGGACTCGTATACGGGTAGAGCCTATGGAATTTTCAGGAAGTATATAGATGGACTAACACTACGGGAGCTTGATTTTGAAACTGGTGCTGCCGGCAAAAGCTATGTCATTCGCGAGGCGCCCTTGCTTTGCCAGAACTACAAAGCACGCAACGGCAAACTCTATTTCCTGGGTCAGCCAGATCCTGAGATTCCCAACTATAACTTATATAAGGTTGATCTATATCAGTTTGGCAAAAAGTGATTAACGTTTGGAAAAATTGGAAAAATCACCCAGGTCCAGTGCATACCTTGAACCTTCATACCGGCTTGCATTCCCGATCAGCGAGCTCTCCAGCACCGCATTTTTTAGGTGTGCTTGATTTTGAACGATACTGTTGCTGATGATCGTGCTTTCTACTTTGGAATGGTGCCCAACACTCACATGTGGCCCAATAACACTGTTACGGATCACCGCATTTTCACCAATGAAGCAGGGAGGTATGATTACACTGTTTTCTACAAGGGCAGTTGCAGCGATCAACCTTTGTTCCTGATGAATTTCGAGCATTCTGGCGTTAGAATGCAGGATGTTCTCTTTCGTTCCACAATCCAGCCATTCCTCGATTTGTCCGGTTCGGAATCTGGCGCCCTGATTTTTTAGGTGTGCCAGCGCTGTTGTGAGCTGATACTCATTTTTTTCCCGAATGTTATTGGTAATAATATGACGCAGGGCATCCCGCAGTTTTTCCCCTTCTTTAAAATAATATATTCCAACAATAGCAAGGTCTGATACAAAAGTTGCCGGCTTTTCTACCATGTCAATGATATAGCCTTCTGAATCCAGTTTAATGACACCAAAAGAACTGGGATCTTCCACCTTTTGGGTCCAGATCACACCATCTTCCTGATCGTTGAATTTGAAGTCAGCCTTAAATAGTGTATCCGCAAATGCCACAATGCACTTGCCATTCAGACTGTCGGCTGCGCAGGCTATTGCATGACCCACACCCAGGGCTTTATCCTGATGGTAAAGGGTTCCTTTAGCGCCCAACCTTTCAGCAATCGCGATTAATTCTTTTTCAACCTCAATGCCGAAATCGCCAACTACGTAGGCGATTTCTTCAATGGATCCATGGTAGGAACTTGCCAGATCTTCAACCAATCGCTGAATGATAGGTTTCCCCGCAACCGGTATTAAAGGTTTGGGAACCGTGAGTGTATGAGGCCGTAAACGCGTGCCACGACCGGCCATAGGGATGATGATTTTCATAAATCGTATGTTTGAATGGCTCTGGCATTAAACATTATTGCTTGCCTGTGCTACCAAAACCACCCGCTCCGCGATCAGAGTCCTGCAATACCGTTACCTGGCGCCATTCAACCTGCTCATGCCGGGCAATAACCATTTGGGCAATCCGTTCCCCGGGCTCAATGGTTTGGGACTCATTGGATAAATTAACAACGATACACTTGATTTCGCCCCGATAGTCGGAATCAATCGTGCCAGGTGAATTCAACATAGTCAACCCCCTTTTGGCGGCCAATCCGCTACGGGGTCTGATCTGTGCTTCATACCCATGTGGCAATTCAATAAACAATCCAGTTGGAATAAGTGAGCGCTCCAGCGGACCCAAAACTACAGGGTTTTCCAGATTGGCACGCAAATCCATGCCGGCACTTCCGGTTGTTTCATACTGCGGCAGCGGGAATGGAGATTGATTGATGATTTTTACAGCAAGAGGTGTATTCATAACACCGCAAAGGTAAATCAATCTGGCACAAAGAAAGTGTCGTAGATTGTCTCTTCCCGGGAAGGGTAATTTTGTACTAAAATTGGTCGGTTGTCTGCTAAGTATGGAATTAGTACACCCGCATTTGCATTCCCTGCGTACATTTGGCCCATAAGATATTTAATAGCCCTCTACCGAAAGGTTATCCTGTAAAAACAGGTAACAAGCACTATTCATCTAATCGTTCTATTGCTTCATGAAAGCATTTTTGACCATTCCCCTTGCCATTTTTCTTTCCCTTTCAGTACTCGCCCAGGCGCCCGTAAATGACGATTGTTCCGGTATCATTGATTTGGGTGAGGTGCCTTACTGTTCCCAGCCCGGGCAGTTTACGAATGTAAATGCCACCACTAGTAATATTGATGGCTCGTCCAACATTCCTTCCTGCTGGAATAACCTTGCGGATCGCGATGTTTGGTTTCAGTTTACCCTGCCAGCAGATGGTAGTATCATTGATGTAACCATTGATCTGTGGGGAGATATTGGTGGTAATGGAACAATGGAAATGCCTCAGATTGCGGTGTACAGGGGCGACTGTATTTTCAATGGATTGGCGGAACTGGCCTGTTTGGCAGCGCCATTGAACATTAACGAGGTTCATATGGAGCTTTTCGGTCTAACACCCGGTGTTCCTTACTTCATAAGAGTCAATGATTATTCGGCCACGGCCTCCCCGAATGCTGGTACTTTTAAGCTCTGTATTAATCCATATGTGCCTGATATATATATAGGTGACGTACCAGGATCTTCCAGTTGTGCCGGAACATTATGGGATTCAGGCGGCCCGGACGGCGACTATCAGAGCAATGAAAATTTGAGTTTTGAAATATGCCCTTCGGAATTTCATCAGTGCATAAAGCTCAACTTTATTGACTTTAGCACGGAGTCAGATTTTGATTACATAAGGATTTTTGAAGGCACAGGAACCAATTTAACGTTGGTTCTGGAGTTGGATGGAGCTGGAAACAATCAGGAAATTCAATTGCCTGCTGGGTGCCTCACCATTCAATTTGAATCAGATAATAGTATAGAAGATGAAGGGTTTCAATTGACCTGGCAATGTTCGCCAGATGTTTGCGATGCTCCGCCGCCTACGTTGCCTTCAAATGCCACTTGCGAAACGGCTCTTAATTTGAATGGTTGCGACAATGCTCCTCAGTTCATGCCCTTAACGCCCGCTCAGGGGGATCCTGGTTTTATTCAGGATGGAGTCAATGCCGGGTGCTTTTTGAATCCCAGTGTAGATTTCAATTTTTCCTTTTTTTACTTTCAGGCACAAGCCAACGGGAAATTCGGGTTTGCCGTACAATCCGCCAATGTTAATGAGGCTACAGATATCGATTTTAATGTTTGGGGACCGATCGATAGTTTCGATGAAATTTGTGATTTTGCTGCTAATAATCAACCCATTCGTTCCTCCTGGGATGATGGTGCAGACCTTACCGGCCTGGCTGATATTCATCCGGAAACAGGGCTGCCTGTTCTGGATAATTTTGACTGTGGAAGCCCGGCAACTCCTGGAACTGACCCTCCATTAGGCACTGCTGACGATTTCGTTCGACGCGTAGATGTGCAGGTTGGGAAATTCTACCTGATACTTTTAGATGATTTTCAGGGTAATATTCAGCTGGATGGAATGGCGATTGATTTTTCAGGTACTTCTGATGGCGTTTTTGGGCCACAGAACACCCCCATTACCGTTAGCAATGACACTTTCTCCTGCAATGGTAGTGCCGTTCAACTTCAGGTAACTGGAGGGGTATCTTATGCATGGTCCCCGTCGGTTGGACTTTCCTGCAATGATTGCGCAAATCCTTTTGCTAGCCCACTGGCAACTACGGTTTATGAGGTAAAAGTGGTAGATGTTTGTCAAAACGTGACAGAATCTGTGGTTGTTTCGGTTGGCCCTGTTTTGAACACGATTAATGATACTACCATATGCAGCGGACAAAGTGTTGTATTGGGAAATACAACACCAGCACCAGCAACAACTTATACCTGGACACCTAATGATGGCTCTTTAAGTGATCCCGCCGCACCCAATCCTGTAGCTACACCCTCACAAACAACGGTATATACCCTTACGACCACCTCTGGCCCTTGTATTGAGATCAGAACCGTTACCGTGGCCGTTGTGCAGCTTGATCTGTCTTTAAGCGTTCAGGATACATCAGTTTGTAAAGGCAGTAGTGTTCCTATTTCTGTGACAGCTTCTCCAGCTAATGTCAATTTAAGTTGGTCGCCTTTAACACAGCTTCAGGTACAACCTGGAGGCTTCTTTGCATTGGCAACTCCTACTGCCAATAGAATCTATACGTTAACGGCTACTTTACCAGGCTGCATTAGAAAAGAGATTGTCAATATTCAGGTTGACAGTTTGCCTGCAAATTTGCAGATATCCCCTGCAGATACTACTATATGTGGTGGAGATCCTGTGTTACTGGTTTCCCCTTCTTATTCCGGCGCTAACTTCCCTAATCTGTTGTTTACCTGGACAACAAGCCAGGGACAAACGCTTCCGGGAGACGAATATTTCCTGTTGACCAATGTCCTTGAAACAACTGTTATTCAAAGAATTACCCAAAATGGGGCATGTTTTGATACTTCCAGCGCTATCATCCAGGTGAAACCGGTTCCCACACTTAACATTACAGCCGGAGCAATGCAATTGTGTTTGGGAGAAAGCACCACCTTGCAAGTGTCGAACGCAAACGGGTTGACTAATGTTCTTTGGTCGCCACCAATTGGCTTGAGTTGTATCACATGCACTAATCCAACTGCCGCACCTTCCAACACTACAACCTATACCTTCTCAGGAGACGTCCCTAATGGATGTTCTGCATCGGCCACGATAACGATTGAGGTTAACACAACACCTCAATTTCAATTCCCCAATGACACTTTATGTGCCGGCGAAAGTATTTTGCTGAATCTGGTTGCAGATACTACGGCATCGTATACCTGGACTGCCTTCCCAAGCGGATTCGTTTCAAGTGTAGCACAACCTACGGATTCTCCTGCCCAAACGACCACCTATTTGGTAACCCTTGAAAATGGATGTACGGTGCAACAGCAGTTCACCATTCCGGTAGTGCCGTCGGGAAATTTAATGTTGACGAATGATGACACCATTTGTGCCGGGGTGTCTATCCTGTTGACCGCCTCTGGAAATTACCCCGGACAGTTTCAATGGAGCAATGGGCAAACAGGCCAGGTAATTTCAATAACACCTTCACAATCTTCAACCTATACGGTTCAATACACTTACCCGGCACCAAGTCTGCAATGTATATCCATTGACTCAGTAGAGATCACGGTGCTAGGCGAAGTAGCAGAAGTACAGTTCCCGGCCGATACTTTGTTGTGTCCCGGTGAAGGGGTCATATTAAATAGCGTTGCCACACCCGGAGCAACCTATGTTTGGAGTTCAACGCCAGGTAATTTTACGTCCAATGATCCAACGCCCGGAATTATATTCCCTCAGGAATCAACCACTTTCCAGGTATTGACCACCTTGAATGGCTGTGTGAAAACCTATGAAGTAGATATTACGGTGTACAATCCGCAGGTGACAGTTAGCAACGATACTGCTATTTGTCTGGGAGAATCGGTCATGATCATGGCAGATGCCTTCCTTACCGGAGATTATTCATGGCTACCCGGTGGCACAGATCCCTCTTTTTTAGCCACACCAATGCAGACCACCATGTACGATCTGCTGTTTTTATATGGTAATGGATGCATTTATGAGGACAGCGTATTGGTAACCATAGTGCCAAACTTTACCATCAAATTGGTCACTGATCCGGATACCAATCGGGTTGATGCAGGTGCAACAATTTTTCTGGATGCGTTTATCCCAGGTACCAATGCGAGCAATTATTCGTTTGAGTGGCAGGAAAATGCTGATATCATTGGCAATACTCAACAAATAACAGTTACCCCGGTAACCATGAGCGATTCAGTTACGTATGTGGTTACGGTAGTGTCACCTAGTGGATGTGTGCAAACGGAGTCCGTTACTTTTGCCATCATAAAACCAGATGTGCAATTCCCGAATGCGTTTACGCCCAATGGTGATGGAGCCAACGATGGATTTGGTTTGGCCATAGTAGAGGGCATTGCAAGTGTAGAAAGTTTAGAGATTTACAACCGTTGGGGCCAAAAAGTGTTTTCCTCTATGGAACCTGGCGCCCGATGGGATGGCCAGGTCAATGGCCATCCTGCTCCTTCAGATGTCTACGTTTATGTTGTTTTCTGGCGAGGAGGAGATGGAGCACTTAAATTTCAAAAAGGCGAGGTTACCTTGCTGCGTTAAAGTTTTAAATCTGCTATGAATCTAAGGTTTTTATTGTTTTTGGTAGCGCTTCCTGTTGTAATAAGTGCGCAAAATACGATTGGTGGGGTCAAAATTTCTGTACCAGAAGAGGAGGTTAAGCGCCAAAGTCAGTTCCTGATGGCAGAGCGGGAGCGATTGTTGAATCATCACGATAAAGCGCTGGAATTGTACAAGAAATTCACCTATGATCATCCAACCGTAGATGCTGGATGGTATGGATTAGCCAGGTCCTATACGTCATCCCGTGATTTGCCGGCTGCCATTGAAGCCATTGGCAAAGCAGTAACCCTGGCTCCTGGAAATGAATGGTATGCCGTTTATCAAGCTGACCTTTTTGAAAAGGTTGGTAGAATAGGAGACGCTGTTTCCGTATACGATGGTTTAATTAAGCGATTTCCGGAAACCCCTGAGTTTTACGAACAGCTGGCTTACCTGAGCTTGAAAAATGAAGAACCCAAACGAGCACTCAAAGCGCTTGATAAACTGGAGGATCTAACCGGGCTTACAGAAGAAATAGCCTTCAAAAGACATGTGATATTCGTTGGGCTGGGGGATATGAAAAAAGCTGCAGCTGAATACAAAAAGCTGGCTGATGCATTCCCGTATGAATTAAAATACCGTCTGGATCTTGCAGCTTTTTACGATAAAATTGGAGATAAAGCCGCTGCTAACACTACTTATGAGGACGTGTTACGTCGGCAGCCCGACAATACCGCAGCACGGATGGCGCTTACCTCAGGGAAAGAACAAACAGACGCAACCAAGTTAGCAGCCTTCAAGCTGTTGTTTGACGACCCCACGGTATCCATAGATGAAAAAGTAAAGGCGCTGATGCCGTTTTTTACCAAGTTAAACACACCAGAAGGGGCTGCATTGCGCAAGCCAATTCTGGAATTGGGCGCATTATTAGAAAAACACCATGCAGATGATGCTAAGGCGTGGAGTCTCTCCGGTGACCTGTTCTATCACTCAGATATGTCTCAGGAGGCCTTGGTTCGCTATCAACGATGCATCCAACTTAACCCGACGGTATTTGCAGTTTGGGATAATTTATTGGGACTGCAACTTGCTCAAGGTCGGTTTGACGACATGTTTAATTCTGCCGAAAAGGCGATAGATGCCTTTCCAAATCAGCCAAAAGCTTATTGGTATTACGGCGTGGCAGCTAACATCAAAGGGCGGTCTGATGATGCACTTAACCAGTTAGAGCAGGGATTACTCATGACAGCCAATAATACATCCCTTCGCCTGGACATGGTTGATCAGGTTGGTTTGGCCCTGATGGGAAAAAAGGATTATTCCGGCGCTATTGCCAGGTATGAAAAGTCGTTAACGAAGGGAGGCGATCAACATCCTGGCATATTGGAACACTTGGGGGATGCCTTGTCGCTCAATGGTCAGGCTGCACAGGCAATAGATTATTGGAAAAAAGCCAATGCCATCCGCAACTCCAAAGTCCTTGAAGAGAAGATTTCCTCCGGGAAGTTGTAAGCGGGATTTGATTATTTTTTGACATTTTTCAATTGCTCTTTCCAAAGCGCCTCTCTGGCGTTGACATTTGGTTGTTTCATCAACCATTTTTCAGCCAGATCCATCCTGTTTTCATGAAGGGCTAATGCTGTACAAAGTCTGAGAACAGCTTCATCGAGATTGCTGATCTTCATTTGGTCAGACTTGATTTCAGTTACATTTTTGAAGGTATTCAAGGCGCTCCCTGCAGGCCATTCTTCATCTGTGAAGGCGTATCGGATGTCAACCGAAATGGAATCATTAAACTTTTCATATTCCCCCCAAATGATCAGATCGGCCATACATTTACGCCCCAGTTTAGCGCCTTCCCGGGCATTACCAGGCCAATTTTTCCCAATGGATTCGGCCTCAACCAATTTTACATCCGTTTTCAGATTGTTTTTTTCCGTTAGGTCGCTAATTCTGGTGCGAATGCCTACTTCAGGTCTGGTATCCTCGCCCCCAAGTTTTTGAAAGGCTAAAATCATTACTTTCCTTGCTTCCGGAATAAATTCCGGGCAAACCGCAATGGAGTCCTCAGCATTAGCGCCAGGTAAATTCGCCCTTTGCATCAACCACCATCCAATTCCAACGATTAACAATATTCCACCTGTAAGCCACCATTTTTTCATCGAATTTTGAAAAGCGCGAAATCCACTTGATTTCCCGCTTGCAAATTCCTCCAATACAGAGAGAATGGCATCGTTTGCTTTAGCATATTCGCTTCTTGCTTCAGAAAAGTTCAGAACACCATTGGCTTCTTTACGTTTTGCAGTGGAATAATTGGCCTGAACCACCCGAAGGGTCTGAAGTAATGGAGGGTAAATGTTTTCTGTTTCCAGATGCTCAATAAAAGTTTGTAGTGCCTTTCCGGTTTCACCTTCACTAATTAACTGCCGAATGGCTCCAACAACAGGGTGATTATTCATAGGAATTGTCTGGTTTGTGGCCACAAATGAACTATAAATTAAAGATAAAACGTATAAAATGCGACTGATTTATGTGCCGAAAAGGTTGGGCGGGCACTTTGTTAGAGCATTACCCTTAGGCATTTGTTCATTCATTCCAATGGTCACTCATTGTTGGTTTACGCACAAAATGCGACCACCTTTTTTTTATTCGTCGAATCAATTCCCTTTCTTTGTCTGAATTTCCCGGACTGTCGCCGACGAAATTGATTTGTCGTACCTTTGTCTGTCCACTTTTGTACCATATTTATATGGATGAGCAACCCATTCCAACATGAGCGATTTTCTAAAAAAATTCAAATCGGTTTTTATAGTTGACGATGAATCAACAAAAACCGCTCCTTCTACTGAATCCGCCACCAAAGCAGAGCAAAGCGCTCCTACGGCCTCAACCGCCGCGCCAGGTTCAGATTCAGGTTCCATAAGCGATAAATTTCTGGATGCCTTGGCAACGGCCATGGAGCGTCATAATCAGGAGGGGTTTGATTATTTTGAATTTCGGCAGGCATTAAAGAATCTGTCGAAAATGTCGATGGATGAACAAACAAGGTTTCAGTCGGCATTTGCCATGGCCCAAACCATGGGCATAACCGCTGCTAAACTGGCAGATTCAGCCCAGCATTATTTAGGCGTACTAAATGGGGAAAAACAGCATTTTTCGGAAGCTCATGCTCAACAAATTGCCAAGTTGGTAGGCAACCGGGAGGAAGAGGCCAAGAACCTGGATGCTGCCATGCAACAAAAGGCAGATCAAATTAAAAAATTGACGGAAGAAATAGAACAGCACAAACTGCGCAGTGAACAAATACGTCAGGAAATCTCAGATAGCACCGTTAAAATTGAGGCGACCAAAGCGGATTTTGAAGTTACTTTCCAGGCGGTTTATGGCCAGGTCCAGGAAGACCTTCATAAAATTCAACAATACCTAAAATAACCAAAGCAACCAATTTACTATGAATGATCTGCTTAAGAACCCGTTTTTTGTTTTTCTGGCAGGGTTGATCACGCTTTGGCTTGTTTTCAAAGTGTTGAAAGTCTTTATCAGCTTTTTTGTTTTGTTTGTACTTGCGTTCATTGTATTGTACGTTTTCAACGAACGATTCAGAAGGCTGGTTCAAGGCTTTTTCAACGCTATTTTTCGAAATTGAGCACCATTTAACCATTCACCTCAACATTAAACAACGAAACCACAACGTAATATGACAGAAATGCAACCGATCAAGCCCAAAAATTTTTGGGAGCGTCCGGAGGGAGTTACCGGAGGTCTATTTATGGCCGCTATCCTGCTTGGAGGAGGTTTTCTCCTATATAAGGCACTGCCAACATTGATTACTCTGGCGTCGAATACTTTGTATTTGGCGGGTATTTTGGCGGCACTTGCCGCAGTAATTTATATGGTTCTGGATCCTAAAATGCGGAATCTGGTATGGTATGTCTACAAATCCATCATGCGTTGGATTACCGGCATTTTCGTCCAAATTGATCCAATTGGCATACTCAAGAGTTATATCGAGGATTTGAAAGACAACCTGGGCAAAATGAATGGCCAAATCAGCAACCTTAAGGGTCAAATGTATAAGCTGGCTGAGATGATTAAACAAAACCAGCGCAATATCCAGAATAATCTGAACCTGGCTGGAAAGGCTAAAGAAACAGGTAAGGAGGCTATGATGGTTCTCCAGGCGCGCAAAGCCGGCAGGTTACAGGATTCGAATATGAAACTCGAAGACTTGTACAAGCGGATGGAAGTACTCTATCGTGTATTGACCAAAATGTATGAAAATTCGGAGATCATGCTGGAAGATCTGAGCGACCAGGTAGTGGTGAAAGAGCAGGAATATAAAGCCATTAAAGCGAGCCATTCGGCTATGCGCTCTGCCATGAATATCCTTAGTGGTAATTCTGACAAAAAATACATGTATGATATGGCTTTGGAAGCCATGGCTGAAGATGTAGGTCAGAAAGTAGGTGAAATGGAGCGTTTCATGGATATGTCTAAAAACTTCATGGACGGCATTGACCTTCAAAACGGTGTATTTGAAGAAGAAGGTATGGCTATGCTGGATAAATGGGAAAAAGAGGGTGTTTCTTTCCTTCTTGGTGGCGATAAGAACAAGATTGTTTCCAAGGTCAGCAGCCCCGCTGAAACGCTTGATCTGAATGCTCCTGTAAAAGTGCCCAGCAAACAGGAGCGTGGTGGCAATCAATACGATTCCTTTTTTGAACAGTAAATTTGATTGATCATTTTGTTTTTGCATAACGCCCGATTTGCTCCTGAGCGCCGGGCGTTATGCTTTTATCAACCAGCTATTATCCTACCGCACAACCATGGCATACATTATTGATGGCATCCGCACACCCATTGGCAATTTTGGAGGTATGTTATCTCCGGTAAGAACAGATGATTTAGCCGCTTTGGCTATTGAGGCTTTGCTTAAAAGGCATCCGGAAGTAGACCCTGCTGCCATTGCAGATGTGGTGCTGGGCTGCGCCAATCAGGCCGGTGAAGATAACCGAAACATTGCCAGGATGTCGTTGCTATTGGCCGGACTTCCAGTAACAGTTCCTGGTGAAACGGTCAACCGATTGTGCGCCAGTGGCATGTCGGCGGTGATTCATGCTCAGCGCGGGATAGTTGCTGGAGACGGCGATTTATGGATCGCCGGAGGAGTTGAAGGAATGACCCGTGCACCATGGGTGATCAGCAAATCGGCAAAACCATTTGGTACAGATGCTCAAATGTTTGATTCCAGCTTTGGATGGCGATTTATCAATGCCAGGATGCAGCAGCTATATGGCACTGATGCCATGGGTATGACTGCCGAGAACCTGGTTGAACAGCATGGCATAAGTCGTGAAGATCAGGATATGTTTGCCGTTTGGAGTCAGCAAAAGGCTTCCAATGCAAGAAGTGCGGGTATTTTTGCAGAGGAAATTATTCCGGTCTCTGTACCGAAAGGGAAGTCAGACGTGCAGATTTTGGAACACGATGAGTTTATTAAACCCGAAACCTCGCTGGAGATCCTCGCTAAACTTCGTCCTGCATTTAAAAAAGAAGGATCCGTTACAGCAGGGAATGCTTCCGGATTGAATGATGGAGCGGCTGCACTATTACTGGCATCAGAAAAAGGCGTGAATCAACAAAAACTGACGCCAATTGCCCGGATTGTCAGCAGTGCTGTTGTAGGCGTGGAGCCTCGTATCATGGGCATCGGACCCGTTGGCGCCTCTCAAGAGGCCTTGCAAAAAGCCGGACTGAGATTGTCTGATATGGATATTATCGAGCTGAATGAAGCTTTTGCGGCTCAGGTACTGGCTTGTACCAGAATGTTGGGATTAGAAGATAAGGACCCCCGCATTAACCCCAATGGAGGTGCTATTGCGCTCGGACACCCGCTAGGCATGAGTGGCGCCCGAATTATACTTACGGCTGCACGCCAACTTAAGCGGAAGGGTGGTAGGTATGCCTTATGCACCATGTGTATTGGGGTAGGGCAGGGCTATGCAGTGGTATTGGAACGCATGTAAGCCGGCGGCTTATTTACCCCTGCCTTGCAATAATACCAGAGCAGTATAAAACATGATCTTGAAATCCAGAGCCAATGACATGTTTTCAATATACAATAGGTCAAAGCGCAAACGCTGGAGCATTTCCTGAACATTGGAGGCGTATCCATATTTTACCTGACCCCATGAAGTGATGCCAGGCCTAACCTTAAGCAGGTGACGGTATTGTGGGTTCTCCTCCAGGATCTGATCAATAAAATGCCTGCGCTCCGGTCTGGGGCCAACAAGCGACATGTCGCCGCGCAGTACGTTCCAAAAGTTGGGAATTTCATCCAAGCGCCATTTGCGCATTACTGCACCCCAAGGTGTACAGCGCGGATCTCCATCGTGCGATAATTGCGGACCCAGCTTTTCTGCATCGGTGTACATGGATCGAAACTTGAAAATGGTAAAGGGTTTACCATTCAGTCCTAGTCGCTCCTGTGCGAAAAAAATAGGGCCTGTACTCGATAATCGCACCCGGATCATGATGTACAGAAGTAAAGGAGAGAGTATAGAGAGTGCCAGCGCACTAACAAGGACGTCTAATCCCCGTTTAATAGTTCGCTGCCAGCGGGGCATTAATTCCTGCCGTATCTCAATCAGTACCGCTCCATAAACATGGTTCATTTTTACGGTTCCGAGCAAGATATCATACATGTCTGGAATAATCTTGACCAACACCTGGTCGCCAAAATCAAACAGGATATTCAGGATATTCTTCAAACGATTATGCTCAGAGGTTTCTATTGCTATTATAATATCCTCAACCTGATATTCCCGGATTACGTTCGTTAAATCCTGGATTTTCCCCAAATTGGGAAGCCGATCCGCTAATACCGGCTCCAATCCGCCGTTAGTATCAATAAAACCTACGAACTTATTACCAAGTCCTTTTTCCCTATCTACAATGTCCTGATATAAATCCAGTGCATTTTGGTTGCCGCCTACCAATAAGGTATTGAACGTAACAATCCCAGCTTTAAGCCTCCTGCTAGCGCGCGTGAGTAGAATCATGCGTGAGGTGGCTGTGAGCATAAAATGAAGCGTAAACAAAAAGATAAAAGACCGATAGTAAGTCTTATAATCATTCACTACGTCATCCAGGATAAGCGTAAAAAACAAAAAGGTAACACCCAAAAAAGTTATTAAAAAAGTATTAGTCAGGGTGTTAAGTCTTGCTATCCTGTAAATGTCGGTGTAGTGATCAAAAATGCTATAGAGTAAAACCCAGCCGGTTGGAATAATGAAAATTCCAAGGTAGAAATTAGGGTCATCAAACACACTGGTATCCATTACACCAGCTTCCAGATCTTTCCGGTAAAGAAAAAAGAGGGCCCAGGATAGCATCGCCATGATAAAATCGGCGACTCCGTAAAAAAAAGTGTGGCGTTTTCGCAGTTTCATTCTTTAACCCTTCTTCAAAAGTGTACCAACCGAATATTGTCTAGCCGAACAGTTGCTTCCGTTTGTGTGTATTGCCCTTTTTCATCTCTTGGCAGACTCAGCCGGAAAAAGAGTCGCTGATCTCGCCAGCCTGAACTGACGATGAACTGAGTAAGGTTGAGGTAAATCTTATTCCACGTGTCGCTTTTGTTGAACTGAAAAACACCTTGTCCATTTTCAGGATTTCCATTGAGTAAATACAGCGCAAACGGTACATCTGTTTTGTAGTGTAACTCCAGCCAAACCTCTGGAGCTCCCAGATTAGGAATATCCTTGATTAACTCCGTAGCTACATCCATGATTGGATGAGCAGTGTCTGCGCGCATGATGAGACACTTTCCGGAAAAAGCACCATTGTCACTGATCTCAAAGTTGAGATCAGTATCTCCATCCCTGTTTTCAAGGCCAATATTTGAGCCGCCATCAAAATCACCCCTGCCAACTCCCATTGCATATTTGATGTTGGAGTCATAATCCGTAACCGGTTGAACATCGATCGTTTGACCAGAAAGCAGATTATAATTTTTAGTGAAACGTTTCAGATAAGGGTAAATATTCGGGGTTGCTTCAATCCCGTTTTCTTTAATTCCCGGGAACACCTGTATTTCTGTATCGCCCTCGGCGAGTATGGGAATAACGGCCGGAAGGGTATACCCACCCAGGAATTCTCCGTTGATATAAAGCCAGCCATCTGTAATTTTATGCCAACTCTCACCGCCGGGGGCAGTAACTTGAAATGGTTTAATATTTAGATAAACCGGTATTTGTTCAGGTTCGTCTTTACATGACCCAAGTAAGGCCAGAAAGGGTAGGATCAAAAACAAACGGAACATATGTGTTTATTGTTGGTGGTTATTGGGGGAGACGTTCATTCCTGTTTGAACAGGTACTATGATTTAGAACGCATATAAACCTCCATTGTTACTCCTTTGAAGTCAAAATGTTTGCGCAACTGGTTCTCCAGGAATTGCTTGTAGGAATCCCTTACCCAGTTTGGATTGTTCACAAAGAATACAAAAGATGGGTAGTGCGTAGGAATTTGGGTCACATATTTGAATTTCGGGAAGCGTCCAGAAACTGATGGTGGAGGAGTAGCCTCGATAATCTCCATCATTTTTTCGTTTAGCTCGGAAGTCTTAATCCTGCGTGTCCTGTTGGCATACACTTCCATAGCAGCTTCTACGGCCTGAAAAATCCGCTGTTTCTCTTTAACTGAAATGAAAAGAATTGGAACGTCATCAAACGGAGCGAGTTTGCGCTTGATAGCCGCTTCAAAATCCCTTGTGGAGTTAGTTTGCTTGTTCTCCACTAAATCCCATTTATTAACCAGAATGACAATTCCCTTGTGACGTTTTTGAGCCAGGCGAAGGATATTTATGTCTTGCCCTTCCAGCCCTTGCATAGCATCTAAAACCAGGAGACATACGTCCGACTCCTCCAATGCCCGGATGGCCCGCATAACAGAATAGAATTCGAGGTCTTCTTCAACCTTTGTTTTCTTCCGTATCCCTGCCGTATCGATGAGGATGAATTCTTTACCAAATTTATTATAGGCAGAGTGGATAGTGTCCCTTGTGGTACCCGCTATAGGCGTTACAATGTTCCGATCTTCTCCTAACAATGCATTTAACAAGGAAGACTTCCCAACATTCGGCCTGCCGACAATGGCGAACTTGGGTAACTCTGTATCCAACTCTTCGGTATTATCGATGTGTTCAATTACTGCATCTAGCAGATCACCCGTACCACTACCACTTATGGCAGCAATGAAGAAAGTGTTTTCAAATCCAAGTCCCCAAAACTCATTCGCTGCCAAAAGATCTTTGTGGTTATCTGCTTTGTTGACGACTAAATAGATAGGCTTGGTAGAACGGCGCAGCCATTTTGCCATGCTTTCGTCCAGATCTGTGATGCCGGTTTGTGCATCAACCAGAAAAATAATAGCTGCCGCTTCTTCTGTTGCAATCCTTACTTGTGAACGAATAGCAGATTCAAAAACATCATCTGATCCGTGAACGAATCCTCCCGTGTCTACCACGGTGAAGCGCTTGCCGCCCCATTCGCAATATCCGTATTTTCTATCCCGGGTAACCCCGGAAAAGTCATCTGTGATAGCATCTCTACCACCAACCAGACGGTTGTACAGGGTAGATTTTCCAACGTTGGGACGGCCAATTATGGCTACAATGTTATTACTCATGTATGTTGAGTCAGGTTTTTTGGGAAAAGTTTTTGGTGAAACCTTTTCGGTTAAAATTTAGGGCAAAGTACTTTTTCGTTGTCGTAATTGCCCATGTATGAAATAGAGAGTTCGAAAGAACCCTGTCTTTGGTTTGCCTGAAGTGCACGGGTATTCAGGTCGTAACTCAAGCCTAACAACATAGAATTGATTTCAAGCCCAAATAGTGCTACAACCGCATCAAATCCGAAGCCACCATCGTTCCGAACAGGTCTTGCCCAAGCGCCAAAATGTAGCGCTGAGCTACCATACTGCCCTAAAGCAAATCGGAAATTAGTGCCAGCATTGATTTCCATATGTGGTCCCTGTAGCGCAGCCAATAACCTGGGTTGTATAGATGTACGGTTGCTCCGATCAAAAGGAATACTGGCAGCAAGCTGGACATTCATTTTGGGATATAGTTTTCCTCCTGGCTGGACCGTGATATTAGTAGGATCCTCATAGAACGATACCTTAGGTTGTAGAATATGGTGGATCGAAGCGCCGGCAAAAAAGCGACCTTCTTCAGCAAATTTGGATGTATAATTCAGTCCAACATTCAGATCCGGGAAAGCAAAATTATTCCCGGGCAAGAACTCACTGGAAGTAAGTGTGTATCCGGTAGTTCCGTTGAATTCGTCGTGAAAATTCAAGGTCTCATAGTTTACATTTCGCTGGGTGAGCCCGCCTTGAATGCCAAGTGTAAGAAATTTATCATTGTTGATTCCCAACGCTTTATGATAAGCCATGGAAACTGCGATTTGGGTTGTGCTAAAATCAATTACACTAACCTTGTCGTTGAAAAACATAATTCCCAGACCAAATGCATCCTCTGAATTTTTCTTCCTGTTGGCCTCAAACCGAAGATCGGCAGCCATAGAAAAGGTTTTGATTGGATTATCCAATACTTTCCTCCATTGGTCTCTGTAAATGGCGCCTACACGATAGCTGCCATCCATAGCACCGGTTAAGGCAGGGTTCAAGGTAAGCGGTGATGCATAAAATTGCGTAAAATGCTTATCCTGAGCATAGGTTTTGGTTAAACAAACCAGCATGATGCCCAATAGAGGGAGCCATTTGACAGGATTAAGGAGTAAAAAAACACGTTTTTGCATACGAATTGGGAGTATTTTGCGCAAAGGTAGCAAGTTGTAGCGAACGAGCCTTTCCTTCAGTGAATTACATTTACGATAAAGTGATACAATTCATTGCATGTTGGATATAATTTCAAATTTAGCCTACCTTTCGGCGCATCACTTTGATAACAACCTTTTCTTTTTTGCGTATGGCTAACCATGACTTCAAACCCTACATTGCTTCGGAAAATGTTTCTGTAAAGGAATTCACTGTCCGGGCCATTGTCATTGGCTCTCTTTTTGGAATTCTTTTTGGCGCAGCAACGGTGTATCTCGCCTTGAAAGCAGGCTTGACCGTTTCTGCGTCTATTCCTATTGCCGTTCTGGCTATTTCCCTGGGACGAAAATTTCTGGGTACTACTATCCTGGAGAACAACATTATTCAAACCACGGGCTCTGCCGGAGAATCAGTTGCAGCAGGCGTTGTATTTACACTACCGGCGTTCTTGTTCTTGTCTGACGGAATCGGGAAAGGCTATTTTAATTATTGGACTATCCTGATGCTGGCAATATTTGGCGGGATATTAGGGGTGTTAATGATGATCCCATTACGTCGGTCGTTGATTGTCAAGGAACATGATAATTTGCCTTACCCGGAAGGAACGGCCTGTGCTCATGTACTGATGGCTGGTGATAAAGGGGGCGATTTTGCCAAAACGGCCTACCAGGGCTTGGGATTTGCATTGGGTTACGCCATGCTGCAAAAAGTTTTCCACGTCATTGCTGAAGTACCTACATGGGCATCAGGTATTGCCAATAAGTATTTACCAGCAGCCAGGTTAAGTGGTGAGATTACTCCGGAATATCTGGGGGTAGGTTATATCATTGGGCCGCGAATTGCAGGAGTATTGGTGGCGGGTGGCGTTCTGGCCTGGCTTGGCCTGATCCCACTGCTTGCTACACTGGTTCCGCCTGATGTAATTGCAGCCCAATTAGACAAACTGGACCTGATGGATGCCACCCAAACAAGCGCACGTTTTGGCTGGGACCCGGCTACCAAAACCATGAGCAATCTTTCAGAAGCGGTTTACCGGGCATATATTCGCCAAATTGGTGCCGGCGCTGTGGCTGGAGCAGGTTTTATCACCCTGATCAAAACCATGCCTACCATCATTTCTTCGTTTCGCGATAGCATGGGCGAGTTTCGTAATCGCGATAAAGCAGCGATCAAAGCCCGTACTGAGGATGACTTGTCGATAAAAGTAGTTGGAATCGGAAGCCTTGCTCTGATCCTTTTAATGGCTGTTTTACCCAGCATTCCTGGCGACAGTATTTTCAGTAAACTGATGATTGGCGTACTAGTGGTTATTTTTGGGTTTTTCTTTGTAACGGTTGCAAGTCGTATTGTTGGGATTATCGGTAGCAGCAACAGCCCGATTTCCGGGATGACCATTGCAACTATTATGGGTACAGCACTTGTATTTATTGGAGTAGGCTGGACAGGTAAAGTATTTGAACCAATGGCCCTGGTTGTAGGCAGCATGGTATGTATTGCTGCGGCTAATGCGGGTGCAACCTCCCAGGATCTCAAAACAGGTTATTTAATAGGAGCCACTCCCCGATATCAACAAATTGCCCTGTTTATTGGTGTAATTGTGTCTTCTCTGGTGATTGGAGCTACGGTTCTTTTTCTGGATAACCCCACGGCAGATCTTCGTGCGCAAGGCATTGAACATGCCATCGGCGAAAAATTCAATGCTCCTCAGGCTACCTTAATGGCTACGTTGATCAAAGGTTTATTGTCCTTTAACCTGGACTGGCAATTTGTATTGGTAGGGTTATTTGTAGCGGTAACTATGGAACTTTGTGGCGTAAAATCTCTTTCGTTCGCAGTAGGCCTTTACCTGCCACTGAGCACTACACTTCCAATCTGGATTGGTGGCGCACTCAAAGGTTTGACCGATTGGATGTCTAGTCGCAGAGGAGAAGCGGTAGAAGACGCTGAACTTGGCCGTGGAAGTTTGTTTGCTACCGGACTGGTGGCTGGTGGTGCGTTGGCCGGGGTAATTGTCGCCTTGTTCCAGGCATCAGATGGCACTGCAGCAGCCCTGGAAAAAATGAATATGGAACACAGTATATCCGGTATCATAGGTGCTAACGGATACAATATTCTAGGAGTGGTCTGTTTCGCCACATTGGCGTATTTCCTGATAAACGCCTCCAGAAAAAAATAGAAGATAAGAAATAAACATGAGTCATACCGAATTTTGGGATGACTCATGTTTATTTTATGGCTTTGCGCAGCAGACCTCGACAGAGGTCTAACCTTTGTAGCAACATAGGTTATGTGATTTTAGGACCTCGCGGCGTAAGTTGGACCTCTTGCGAGGTCCGGGATGCGATTTGATCATATAAACAGGAGCAACCATGGAAAATTCGGGATGACTCATGTTTGTTTTTTCAAAGGCCACTTTTTCAATCCCGAATCACCTGAAGTTGCTTAACACCAATCTTTCCAGTTCTGGTTCTTAGTTGAACCCAATAAGTCCCCTGGCTCAAGGATCCAATATTTACCGATTGAAAGGTCAAAGGATCAATATTTTGGCTAAGCACCTGACGTCCTTGCGCATCCAGGATTTCGATACGGTCCGGAACATCCTGAGCGTCCTGCAATTGCACCGTAATTTGGTTGCTTGCAGGATTTGGCGAAATGGAAAATTCGGCAGCAATAGCAGAGGTGATTTTGGCTAGTTGGGCGGTTTTTCCGGTTTCAAATAGTGAAGGTAACTCTGAAAGATTGCCTAACTGAAGCGTGCCGGCAAAACAAATCAATACAAACTCCTGCGGAGCTCCAACGAGCAAAACCAGATCTGTGACAACTGCGTCTTCTGCCTTTACCCAAATCCGAACATTTGTTTGTTCGTCCCGAACGGTGAGCAATTCTTCAAACTCGTCGGCAGGCACACATTTTTTTGCTTCCTTATAGAGTTCGTGCCCATTAGAAATACTGTCGGCTACCAGGATTTCCATAGCACCCAGATTCTTAACTACATGGTGCAGGCCTTGCCAGTCTTCCTTACTGATCTCATGTTTGGACGCAACATCGAAAAGGTCCTTGCTTAAACAGGCGTGGGTAAAACCGGGCGCCTGTTTGTGTGATTGGAAAAATACTTGCAAAGGAGTGTTTTGGGCCTTGGCAACCTCAAGGATTGCCACCGTTGCCAGCAGGCAAAAGAAAATTTGTTTCATAGCAAAAATAACATTGATGGTTCGTCAGGTAAGACGGACTTGATTGAGCTATGTTACAACCATTAACAAATAACGGAAAAGGATCCTTTTGAACTACTCTATTAGCCTTACTGGGGCTTGCTAAATGCAGGATTGGTCAGTATTTCAGGTTCAGACAAAGTCTTAAGGAAGGCAATGATGTCTGATTTATCTTGTTCACTCAACCTGCCTTTCACGAGTGTGAACATAAAAGGATCCGTGGATGGACCCAATTTAAAGCCTGTATTGTAAAATTCGAGTACTTCTTCCAATGTGGCAAATCTGCCATCTAACATATATGGTGCGGTGTATTCCACATTCCGCATGGAGGGTGTCTTTACGGCTCCTATATCCTGTGGAAGCCCTGAAAAAGCAAACCGGCCCAAATCTGTTACAATGCTGTCTTTACCATTGTTCCTGAAAAGATAATCGCTGAAAAGAGCTCCGAAGGAGTGACATTGCGCACAACCACCGGTGGCTGGATCCATAAACAAATTCATGCCACTGATTTCTGATTTTTCAAGATTTTCCAATCCCAGCTTCCATCTGTCATATCGGGAATTAACGGAGTTAAGGGTGCGCTCAAACTGTGCCAAGGCCTTGGCAATCAAAATACTATCCACGTTTCGGGTGCCAAATGCCGACCAAAACATCTCTCTATACTCCGGTATTGCCTGAATTTCAGATACTGCATTCGGCAAGGATTCATGCATTTCAATAGGATCTTTAATTGGGAACAGTGCTTGTTCTTCCAATCCATGTGCTCTGCCATCCCAAAACAACCGATGCTGAAAAGCTATATTGATCAGGCTCATGGAATTTCTGTGCCCTGCAATCCCATCGATCCCAATACTAAATGGACGGGGATCAGTAAAGGCATTCTCCTGCCTGTGACAGTCAGCACATGCCTGAGTATTATCGCCAGAGAGGATGGGGTCGTAAAACAGTTTTCTGCCAAGTGCAATACCCTCCAGGGTTGTTGGATTGTCAGCAGGGTCAAAAAAAGGCGGGAATCCTTCCGGAGCCACGTACGTATATGGCGTTGGCGCAGGAGCCTCTTCAGGCTGAGCATCTTTGCATCCAATGGAGAATACAAGGGAAACAAAGGCAATAAATTGAAGATGGCGGCCCTTTTTCATGTTACATATGTTTTACTGCGTCAGGAAGCTCGTAAAAAGTGGGGTGGCGATAAACTTTATCATTTGCCGGGTCAAAAAAAGCTGCTGCATCTTCTGTTGATGCATGAATATGCTGTGATTCTACCACCCAAATGCTGACACCTTCATTTCGCCGGCAATACACATCACGGGCATTTTCCAGCGCCATTTGAGCATCAGAGGCATGTAAACTGCCTACATGTTTATGGCTAAGTCCTTGTTTGGATCGAATGAAAATTTCCCAAAGCGGCCAATTTTTCATGGTATAAAAATTTGATACAGTATGGACGATTTTACAAGTAAAGCGTTCAAATGAAAGATTTGCGCAAAGGTAACACAGTCCGGGTTATCAGAATGCTGTACTTTTGGCCGAATATGAGATTTGTCGGTCCAAGCCAAATCTTTTGTTTCATTGAACTTCAAACACTTACACAAAAATGGTGACACATTTGACCTCATTTTCTAGGATTGTATGTATTTTCATGTTGACGATTTTATCCGGATCCCATTTGGGCGCCCAGATAAAATACGGTTTTAAAACAGGTCTGAATTTTGCCAAATTTCAGGGACCTTCTGAAACTGATAATCAGGGGCTTGGTTTGGAAACCTGGGACAATTCAACAGGGTTTCACATAGGCATGACCTTTTCCTACAAGTTTTCGGATCGGTTCGGCGTACGTGGAGAGGCCCTATATTCAAAACGTGGGTCAAAATATACCTACGATGGTCAGGCTTACCGCTTTTTCAAGCATACTACAGGACAAGTTTATACGTCAGGAAACGCCCGGTATCTGATCAATGTCAATAATTCTTACATTGACATTCCCTTGATGGCATTTGGAAAATTTGGCCACTTTGAAGTGTATGCTGGTGGATATTTGGGCTTTTTAGCAGCCTCTTCCGGGGAGGGCTCTCTGCGATATTCGGGTAAAACAGCCCTGGGGAACAATGCTTATATCAATCCAAATACCAGCGAAACGGAACTAAACTTCAACCTCAATCATAATTATCGTCGGGATGATCCGGGCGCAGGATCCTCTCAAGGTGGCGATGAATCTTCTGTTAATGTCAAGGTGGATGGGTTTATCGCAGAAACCCCTAAAACCATGGGCGCTTATTACGATTTTAATGAAGATAAAGGCGCGCTTTACAATACTTTGGACTACGGTGTCGTTGGTGGTATATCCTACTATATCAGTAGTGCTCTTTATTTGAGTGCCCGAATTCAATATGGCTTGGCCGACATTACAAATAACAATGTTGACCTTTCCAAAGCAAAAACCGGTGAAAACAACAGTTTGATTTACAGAGATGACAAAGACCAAAATTTCATGATTCAGGCTTCTGTTGGCTTTAGTTTCTGATTGTTAATAACATTCCTCATGTCAAATACCACCTTGTTCGAAGCCTTTGATGAAAAAGGACAAAAGGCTAGTCCAATCCTTCCCGGCCACGTCAAAAACTATCTGATAGATATTGACGGTACTATTTGTGACGATGTGCCCAATGAAGAACCTGAGCGAATGGGAATTGTAGCCCCGTATCCTGATGCATTGGCTAAATTGAATGAGTGGTATGATGCTGGTCATATCATCTATTTCTTTACCAGCAGAACCGAAGCGCACCGAAGTATTACTGAAACCTGGTTGGCACAGCATGGATTCAGGTATCATGGTATCGTTTTTGGAAAGCCAAGAGGAGGTAATTACCACTGGATCGATAACCATATCGTAAAGGCAACCCGATTCAAAGGAAAATTCACTGATTTTATTACTGAGATGCATGAAATTGAAGTGTTTGAACATTGATAACGTGCATCATAATTTCAATCTTTTGCAAAAACTACTTGTGTTAAACTTCGGTTTTATCGTTTTAGCCTCCATTTTTGGCTTTTGCAGCTCACAATCGCCTGAAGCTATCAGCTATGCTGCTATAAGTGTAGTTGGGGATAGCCTTCCCTATGATCTCCAAAATCCATCCTTAACTATCAACCTCGTGAATGAAGAGCTCCGGGAGATTTCCGGATTAAGTCCAAGTGATGTGCCCGGATATTTCCTGGCAATAGCTGATGAGCGGGGAGAAGTTTACCTGATAGATGGTGAACACGGAGGTGCGGTTACTCACCGGTTACTATTTCGAGAGAAAGGAGATTTTGAAGGGGTAGAAATGGCAGGTAAAACTGTTTGGGCGGTTAAAAGTGATGGCGACTTGTTTGAAATCGTGGATTGGAAAAAGAAAAACCCAAAAATCACCGAATATTCCACGGCATTGAAAAAATCAAATGATGTGGAAGGGTTGGCCTTTGATCCATGGCGAAACTGTCTTTTGCTGGCATGTAAAGAAAACCCTGACAGTTTATACAATCGTGATATTTGGGCATTCCAAATGAATACTAAAACGCTGGATAAAACACCATTATATTCGATCAATCCTGAGGAAATCAACAATATACTTCCTTATGCAGAGAATGAAAAGCGCGTTTTTTTCAGCCCCTCCGGTATTGCTGTGCATCCCAAAACCAAGGACCTGTACCTAGTTTCAACTACACTAAAGCGTTTGGTAGTGCTTGATTATATTTCAGGAAAAATTAAATATGTTTATCGTCTGGATAAAAAACTGCTTCCACAACCAGAAGGCATTTCATTTGACGCAGCAGGCAACTTGTTCCTGGCCAGTGAAGGGAAGAAAGGCCAAGGCCTATTGCTAAAGTTTTCAAACAAACAATCAAATTGATAATTTGAACTTCGCAGGTGTTTTTTTGTTTCATCTGATTGTAGATCCTCAGTTCTGCCGCCAGAAATTCAATAACATAATCTGATGGTTTAGTGTCAAAAAACTACCTTTGTGCGCAGAATTGAAGTTGACCAATTTTTCAAAGTTTGCCTTTAAAATGCCTTTAATTGAACTAAAAATCCCAAACCTGGGAGAGTCTATAAGCAGTGTTACCTTTTCAAAATGGCTCAAGCCGGATGGCAGTGTGGTTGCCCTTGATGAGCCACTTTGCGAAATTGAAACAGAAAAAGCCAATCAGGAGTTGTCTGCCGACAGTGCGGGTAAGATGATCTGGGTTGCCAAGGAAGGAGAGGATCTGCCAATCGGCGCTTTATTTGCTAAGATTGATACAGATATGGCTTCTTCCTCCTCCAGTTCTAGTGCTCCGGTCCAGGAAGCTGCCGTTGCACTAGAGATTACGCCAGGCTCATCCAATTATGCAACCGGAACTCCGAGCCCGGCAGCAGCTAAGATCCTTTCTGAAGCAGATATCCAGCCTTCAAGCGTAAGCGGAACCGGCCGGGATGGTCGAATTACAAAGGAGGATGCCGTTAAGGCTGCTCAGACGCCAACACCATCGGTTCCGGCCCCTGCAGCCCCCACAGTAGCTCTAACCCCTTCCAAGTCGGAATTCTATTCCAGGGTAGACCGTCGGGAGAAAATGAGCCGCATGCGACGTACTATCGCTAAGCGTCTGGTTAGTGCAAAAAACAATACAGCCATGCTCACTACTTTCAACGAAGTAGACATGAGCGCTGTAATGGCTCTTCGGGAAAAGTATCAGGATGCATTTGTGAAAAAATATGGCATTAAGCTTGGCTTCATGTCCATCTTCGCAAAAGCTTGCGCCAAAGCTTTAATGGAAATGCCAGATGTGAACGCAGCGATTGACGGAGATGATGTAATCTACCACGATTATGCAGACATCAGCATTGCGATCTCCACACCAAACGGATTGGTGGTGCCGCCTGTTCGAAATGTGGAAAGCATGAACTTTGCTGAATTCGAACTCAAGGTTAAGGACTTATCCGCTAAAGCCAGGGATGGTAAATTGTCGCTGGACGAAATGACCGGCGGTACCTTTACTATCACGAATGGTGGCATATTCGGTAGTTTAATGAGTACACCTATCATCAATGAACCACAAAGCGCCATTCTGGGCATGCACGCCATCAAAGAACGTCCGGTTGTGGTAGATGGAGAAGTAAAGATACGCCCGATGATGTATCTGGCTTTAAGTTACGATCATCGGATTATTGACGGATCTACTTCAGTAACCTTTCTGGTTAAAGTGAAAAATTTGATCGAAGATCCAACCAGTCTCTTACTGGATCTTTGATAAACTAAACCATCAATATACTTTATAGGACCCGTCTGGTGATGCTCCCATCTCTGGACGGGTTTTTTTAACCTTATATCATTTATGCAACAACATCCCCCCTCCGCTGCATTACCCGCCTTTCAAACCACCCCGGGAGACCCAATTCAGGTTCAAGTCTACACGCTTTCGAACGGTCTTAAGTTGTTTTTAACCGTTAATCAGCTTGAGCCAAGAATTTATACCGAAATCGCAGTGCGTGTTGGATCAAAACATGATCCCGCAGATACAACTGGATTGGCGCATTATTTTGAACATATGATGTTCAAGGGTACAGATCAACTGGGCTCATTGGATTGGGCTCAGGAAAAAGTGCTTTTGGATGAAATAGAAACCCTTTTTGAACAGCATCGCGCTGAACAAGATCCGGAGAAAAAGAAAACGTTATACGCCGAAATCGATCGGCTCAGTAATGAAGCCGCACAGTTTGCTGCAGCTAATGAATACGATAAACTGGTAAGTGTAATGGGAGCTAAAGGCACTAATGCATACACTTGGGTGGAGCAAACAGTATACGTCAATGATATTCCTTCTAATGAACTTGAACGATGGTTTGCATTGGAGAGCGAACGCTTCCGCAGGCCCATTCTGCGGTTGTTCCACACGGAGCTTGAAACCGTATTTGAGGAATATAATATCAGCCAGGACAAGGACTTTAGAAAAACCCTTAAAGCCATGCAAGAGACACTTACCCCGTCTCATCCTTATGGCACCCAAACCACATTGGGCAGAGGAGAAGATTTAAAGAATCCCTCTCAAAGTAATATTTACAAGTTTTTTGACACCTATTATGTGCCCAATAATATGGCCATAGTTATGGCTGGAGATTTTGATCCGGCTCATGCGGTACGGTTAGCGGAACGTTACTTTGGGAAGTTTGAATCCCGACCACTGCCGAAATTTACATTCAAAGCACAACCGGAACTGAAAGAACGGACACTAAAGCAGGTCTGGGGACAAGAGTCGCCATGGGTGGAAATAGGATGGAGGCTGCCAGGGGCTAAAACGGAAGAGGCATTATTACTCCTTCCGCTGATTGCCGGGATTTTACACAATTACCAGGCCGGCCTTTTTGATCTGAATATTGTGCAAAAACAACGTTTGCTGGAGGCATATGCTTATCCGAGAGTCTATGAAGACTTTTCTTCGTTGTTGCTGATGGCCAAGCCAAGAGAAGGCCAGAGTTTGGAAGATGTAGAACAAATATTACTAGAGGAACTTAAAAAACTACGGGAGGGCGATTTTGAGGATTGGTTGATTGAGGCAGTGATTAAGGACATGAAGTTGTCTGAAATCAGGGCCTTTGAGAAAAATCAAGGCAGAGCAAATACCATCACTGGCGCTTTTATCCTGGGTATTGAATGGCCAAAAATTGTACAGCGTTGGAAGAAGATAGCCAAAGTCACCAAATCGCAATTAGTTGATTTTGCCCAAAAATACTTCAAGGATAATAATTGCGCTGTTGTTTACAAACATACTGGGGAAGACCCTTCAGTAATGAAAGTGGAAAAGCCCCCCATAACACCTATTGAGGTAAATAGAGAGGGGGCGTCCGAGTTTGCCCGGCAATTTTTGACCTGGGAAACCACCGAAGTAGCTCCACAATTTGTAGACTTCAAAAAGGCAATCAAAACAAAACGCTTGTCTTCGAATGTCAAACTTAAGGTGGTACAGGACAAAAAGAGCAAATTGTTCAGGCTTCACTACTGTTTTGACATGGGTAAACTGAGTGATCGCAGGCTTGCAGTGCTTGCAGGCTATTTTCCATTCTTGGGCACGTCAAAATATACACCATCCGAAATTCAGCAGGCTATGTACCGCTTAGGTGTAAGCCTTGGCGCCGAGTGCAGGGAAGAGCACTTTTACCTGTCGCTTACCGGTCTTGAAGAGTCTTTTGAACCCGCTGTTAAGTTGTTTGAGCATTTATTGGCAGATGCCCAGCCCAATCACGATGCCTTGCAAAATCTGATAGCCGATATCCTGCTCAGAAGAGAGAATAACAAGAAGGATAAGCGGGTTATTTTGTCCAAAGGTTTGGCAAGCTACGCGAAATATGGCGCTGATAATCCATTCACAGATAAACTCAGTGCTGAGCAACTCCAGCAATTGTCAGCAGAGGAGTTGGTTGCCTTACTTAAAGGTTTGCACCAATTTCAGCATGAGGTATTCTATTATGGCTCTAAAACGGCCTCAAAGACGGGGTTGTTGTTACATCAGATTCACCCGGTTGATCAGGCAGTCCAAGCCCCTGTAGCATCAAAGCCTTATCCTGAGGTTGGCGTAAGAAAGAGTATCGTCTACTTTGTTCATTTTCCATCCGTTCAGATTGAACTTTTAATGCTTTCCAAGGGCACACCAAAATTCAATCTGGAGGAATTTGTCATGGGCGAATGGTATAACCAGTACTTTGGATACGGCCTATCCAGTATCGTTTTTCAGGAAATCAGAGAGTCTAAAGCCTTAGCATATTCTGCTTATGCACATGCAGGCAGTCCGGCTAAAAAGAATCGGGCGCATTGGCTTCAAGCTTATGTAGGCACTCAACCGGATAAACTTCGGGATGCAGTTGAGGCATTTCAGGAAATTCTTGAGAACATGCCTGTGTCTTTGCCACAAATGGAACACGCCAGACAAGGTGTGCTCAAACAAATTGCAGCCGGCAGAATGAATCAGGCTGAATTATACTGGGCCTGGAGAGGCAGCCGCGATAAAGGATATCTAAATCGCGACCTAAGAGAGGATATTTATAAAACCATTGAAAAGGCAGATTCCGGAGATTTGATTAAATTTCAGGAAAAACATGTGAAGGGCAGGCAATTTACCTGGCTGGTACTCGGCGAAAGGGAAAGAATTGACTTTACCTACTTAAAGAAGATCGGCAAAGTGGTTGAATTGACATTGGAGGATGTTTTTGGCTATTAAGCAGTCAAACTATCCAATTGTGCCAGGGTATGTTCGATGAGTTTTTGGACACTCTTTTCCGGATTGATGCTAAACTGCCCTAAGGCTCTATTGGCTAAGATCACACTAAGGGAAATAGCGCGATGCCCCAACAGGTTAGAAAGTCCATAAATGGCTGAAGTCTCCATTTCAAGATTTAGAATTTTTTGACCTTGAAAATCAAACGTTTGGAGTAGATCGAGGTAGCTGGGTACCTTGACCTGCGCACGTAATTGTCTCCCCTGTGGGCCATAAAATCCTGGATTCGTAGCAGTCAAACCGGAATAAAATCCATCATGAAATAATGGAATCAGACCTGGATCCGCTTCGGCAAAATAGGGTTCTAACGGGAATGTCCATTCAGGCAGGCAATGTGCCTTGAGCGCATCAATAATGGGCGTCCCAGCCGTATGTTCGTATTGATAATATTGGAGCAAGCCATCCATCCCTAATGCCCCTGAAGAAGCAATAAAGGAATCAACGGGTATTTCCGCCTGTAATCCACCGGCGGTGCCTATTCTGATAATGGTAAGCTGCTGAAGGGCAGATTTCACGCTTCTGGTATCCAGATGGATGTTAAACAATGCATCCAATTCATTCAGTACGATATCAATGTTGTCCGGACCGATACCAGTGCTGATTACAGAAACTCTTTGGTTTCCAACCCGACCGGTATGGGTAATAAACTCTCTTTTTTGAACTTTGTGTTCCACCTGATCAAAGCAACGGCTAACTTGTACTACCCGATCCGGGTCTCCAACGGTTAGGATGATTGGGGCTACCTGTTCCGGCAATAGGTGTAAATGATAAATGCTGCCGTCCTGATTCAGGATTAATTCGGATGGTTTCATACAATAAAAAATACAGGGCTGCCGGATATTTTGCCGGCAGCCCTGTAAAAATACGATGAATTTTGATGCTTATTTCAAAATGGTAACATTCCCTTTCCCTTCAAAGTACTCTCCATTTCCGCATCTTAGCCGGGCATACCAGGCAAACGAATCACTAACTGCTTCTTTCCCTTTGTATTCGCCATCCCAACCCTGCGTTTCAGGATCGTTGGTTTCAAAAACAATTTCTCCCCAGCGATTCCAGACAATCAGGTTTAACTCAGTCATGCCATCTGCGTGGACTTTGAAATAGTCGTTTTTTTCGTCCCCATTTGGGGTGAATACCGTGGGAATGAATACAAACGGATCTATACATTCATTAAACCGGTAAATTACGGTTACAGTATCCGTTGCGATACAGCCATCTTCAGTGGTAACCGTTACCGTATAGGTAGTGGTTACAGTTGGGGAGGCCTCAGTTTGTGGCGCCCCCGGATTGCTCAGCGTTCCTGCCGGAGTCCATTGATATTGAGTGATTACACCGTTGCCGCCGGGGGTAGCTGTTAATATGGATATTGGATTATCCACGGAAACCGTATTAGGATTTGCTGTAGCATCTACGCCAACCGAGGTCACTTGAACCGTATAGCTTAAGGACATCGTACAACCATACTGATTGGTAACAACAACGGTATAAGTAGTTGTTTCAATTGGTGCAACGATTGGATTGGCAACATTCGGCAAACTTGGCGTCCAGACATAAGAAAGGGTATGATCAGAGATCAAATTCGTGAGTAAGAGAGTTGTTTCCTCTCCTACACAGATCTTATCATCTGATGGCAACGCTTGGATCTCTGGCGTTTGGATGTCAATCCGCATAGAATCCATAGAAGGACATTCCACATTCGCTGTGCGTACATAGTAAATCCCACCTGGAGCTACAGTGATGGACTTGGTTGTGGCAAAAATATTGGTAAACTGCGGGGAATTTGACCATTCAAGACTGACAGGGCCATTTGTCTGCGCGGTTATGACCAAAGAGTCCATGGAACAAACAACTGTATCAGACGGTAGTGTTACTGTGTCTGAACTGAATATTTGTACATCCATAACAAACTCAACGAAACAAAGCCCTTTGCTTATTTCAAGACTGTATAAGGTTGGCGCGAGCGGTGCCACTGTAGGGTTGGGCGCGTCGGCATCCAGGGTTGGATCGGGTGGGGTAGCGGTCCATACGTACACAGCAGCAGTATCAATACCGATAGGATTTAGCTCCAACGAATCAAACAGGCAAATAATGGCGTTATCCTGGATCAAATCGGCAATGATATCAACTTGAACGGTATCTATTGCTATGGCAATACAATGATTGGTGTCAACTACGGTTAATGTGGCCAAATACAGTCCTTCTGTCAGATATGTAATACTCGGATTTTGAATATTGGAACTTGCGGGTGCGCCATTCTGAAAAGCCCAATTCCATGATACAATGGCAGGATGGTTGGCCAGGCCAGCAAACTGAATGTCAGCCTCTTCCGAACAATTCACATAAGTATAGGAAATATCCGCTCTTAATGTATCTGCCATTGCCATAATCATGGAGTCCCAGGGCTCGACACAAACAAATTGAGCATCTGGTGTAAACACCACCATGTACATCCCTGGTGATGAATACACGTGAACCGGATTTGTTTCGCTGCTTTTGGGTGTTCCATCACCAAAATCCCATATTCCGGTCATTTCGCTTGAATTATTGAAGCTGACCTGCAGACCTTTACATAGGTCAGCTGTAATATGCCCATCAAGGGAGTCAGATGGTAATATCGTAACCTCAAATGAGGTCGTATCAGAACAAAATTCCTGTTTTACAACAACAGTAACAGTATACACTCCTGCCGGACCAGTTAACAAAGGGGTGGCAGAATCAGGAGAAATAAGCACCGCAGGCGCTGTAACACTCCATTGATAGGTTACCACGGCATCAGGTGGGCTTACCTGAACCATCAGAGGAAGCGTATCGCCCTCACAAATAGTTAAAGGCATCAGCGAGTCTACGGTAATTTCAATGCCTTGACCTAATACCCCTACGGTTTCCATTAAAATACATGTGTCCGCTGTAGCCGCTGTCGCCGTATAGTAGGTAAGTACGGGTGTGGCAGGGACCCAAATAGGATTACCTGTCAGAACGGTATTTCCTTGTGTCCATACAATTTCTGCCGGAATGGTCGTACTGGCAAATAACTGAACGGAGTCTTCACATGTTCTGATCAACGTATCGCCAACAAACAATTGGAATAAGCTGTCCAATGGCGCCACGGTAATGCTATCTATGGTAGTACAGGCATTGCCATCTGTAGTAACCAGCACAAAGGTGGTTGTAACGGTGGGACTTACCAATACATGCAGTGGATTTGGATTGAAGGTGACTGCAGGTGTCCAAACATATGCATAAGTGGAATCACCTCCAATTACATTAATCTCAACAGGGGCCTGCACGCAGTTAATGGTAGTGGAATCCAGGCTCAACTCAATATTCGGATAACCTGGAACATTATAAAGGAGTGTGGCTGTATCAGAACAACCTATACTGGATACAGCAATTAGTTGCACCAGTATGTTTTCATCAACAGGCAAGAGGAAAACGATTTGATTTTGATTGGCAATCACTGTATCAATGCTGGAACCTGAAACCGTCCATTCCAATGATACGATTTGATTGAACTGATCAAAAGAAAGGTTGGTAAATTGAACGAGGCTTAAGCTATCTCCACATACCAAAACAGAATCTCCATCAATTAAAGCGTGAGGATCCGAAAGTATGCCAATGTCAGCTACTGCGGCGCCTGTACAGCCAAGCGAATCAACAACATTAACCTGATAAGCGCCAGCCGATAGACTGTCAATAGCCGCTTCGCTTCCTATAACATTGCCTGCGCCATTTAACCAGGTGTATTGGTATGGTTCTGTTCCATTGGATGCCTGTGCCAATGCACTTCCATATCCACCTGCACAGGTGATATCCACATCGGTAACCAATACATTTAAATTGCTATGTGCCCCAACAATTCCAGTGGCAGTTCCGGTACAGCCAGAGGTTGGATCTGTGACAGTAACGGACACCTGTGTTCCGGCTGCCAACTGATTTACCTGCGTTACATTTGAATCAGGAGGGAGAATATTCCACTGGTAGATATATCCGGAGCCTGCAGGGCTAACCACAGCAGTTGCCTGAGCATCATTTATACCAACACAGGTTGCACTTCTTACAACGAGTTGAACATCTAAAAAGTTAATGGCTGGAATGGTAACATTGATTTCCTGCTGGCATTGATTTGCGTCTGAAACCAATACCATGTATTGGCCAGCGGCAAGCCCGGTTTGAGCCGGACCGGAATATCCTCCCGGATTCCAGGAAAAAGTATAAGGCGTTACCCCGCCTGTAGCAGCAATTGTAGCAGAGCCATTTGGGCTGCCTCCACATGCCGGAGTAAGCCAGGAGATGGCAACTGAAAATACGTTAGGTATATCCACAACATCCTGATCTACGTCTACACAGCCGTTAGCAGCAGTGACGGTGCAAAAATATTGACCTGCCCCAACACCACTTAAAGATTGAGTGGTGGCACCATTACTCCAATGGTAAATAAATGGAGCCAGCCCGCCATTTATCTGCGTATTCAAAGAGCCAATATTAGGTTCTTCTGCACAAGCTATGTCTATAGCTGTAACCGTCAATTGCAAAGTAGACGCTACTTGAAAAGATCCGATACCGGTACATTGATTGGCGTCAGTTACCGTTAAGGTATACAACCCAGGTGCAATTACAGCAACAGTTTCACTGGAAGACTGATTAGGGCCACCCCATGTGTACTGGAAGGGCGCAACACCTCCGAACACGGCTGCGGTTAAGGTTCCACTTGTGCCATCACAATTAATATCTGCCGAGGAGATAGCCGGCAATACTGCACTTGGCTGGTCAACTAATGCGGTACCGGTAGCAGATTGTTGGGCGCCATCTGTAACGGTCAAAGTATAGCTTCCTGCTCCCACGTCCGTAAGAACATTAGAGGTTTCGCCTGTACTCCATAAATAGGTATAGCCGCCTGATCCGCCGGTGACAAGCGCCGAAACAGAGCCGTTCTGATAGCCATTACAACTTGGAGCAACGGTATTAAAACTTATCTGAACTTGGGCAATCAGGAATTGGGCCCAACATCCAAATACAATGGTCGAAATCAGGCTTTTTTTCATTTTGTGATCCAATTTAAATGGTTCTAGGTAGTTTAAACGGCAAATCAGTCAAATGGCTACATTTTTCTTTTTAATCCACTTTTCGAAACCCTTGCACCAATGATCTGTACTCTTCTTGATCGGGCAGCATGCACATCATATACTGATGACCGCCGGTCTTTAGGGTTGCCGTTTACACCCTGTTTAACTGATTCTGCATCCCCATTCGGCTCTCGAATAAATTTCAATTGCCCATTTCCGACGATATCACGGAAAGGTCTGAATGCGCCCGCGTCAAAAATCATAAAGTGATTGTAGACGGATGCAATTCTTCTGTTGGTGAGGTGGAAGTTGTAGTCCGGATTAGACAATGGTGAAGCATATCCTTTTAAGGTAAGAATGATAGTATCGCCTCGTTGCAGCATCTCATCCAAAATATCCGAAAATGCAAAAAATGAGTCCCAATTCATACGAACTTCATTTTCAAAGAAAAATTCCAGAGTGTCTTGGGTATGTTGTTTTTCTACACCGGAAAGCACACTCGAAAACTTTTCCTTGTACTCTTCTTTCTTTCGAATGTAATTAATAAAAGTTTTCTGATAGTCCAAAACAATGGTATCCTGGTTTGGTGGGTAGTCCTTTTTAGGATAGTCGTTGTCAAAATAAAGGGTGAGTGGAAGATATTGCTCCAGAATAGAAGGACGGTGTAAGTATAGGTCTACGGTTATCGTGCCTCCGTCTACGTATTCAAGTGTTGAGATTACTCGAGAGGAGTCCATTTTAGATGTATGGGAAACGAATCCTTCTTTGCCGGCTAATACGCGATATACATGTCCGTATTGCAAAGGATATGTTTTGACGTGAATATTTTCAGGCAATACATTCAGTTTTCCTTCCAGTCCACTGGGAATAAATGCTCCTTTTTTATCTACTTTTCCCAAGTCGAAAAACACCAGATCAGAGCCTGGCAGCGGCTCATCGAGGTCTTCATCAAATACAGATGCCACTAACGTAATTTTCGGGAAAAGAATAAGCGTATCTACTATTTCATTGGTCCAGAGTTCTTCAGGCGTTTGCAGGAATACAGTATCGGGCAAAAAACCAGATTTTTCGCCAACCAACATATACTTAGTGTTGACCTTCACCGGGAAGGCATAAGAACTTGTTGAGTCTAGCGGACTGGCTACCGGGGTGAATTTGCCTTTGGAATCCTTTTCATACATTGTAATACGCGTCATGGGAAGTGATTTTTCCGTAATCCCATGCAGCGCAATTGCGCGATAGCGTGTGATAAAATCAGCCGCAAATATGTCATAGCAGCACCCATCTTCCGCATAATTCGTACTACCTATCCGGTTACTGGAGAAATAACCGCGCTTACTATCAGCGCTCATCACAAAATAAGCATCATTAGCGGATCCATTGATAGGCGCACCCATATGCTCTGGCTTTCCCCATTTTCCGTTTTTACCTGGCTTCACTTTATAAACATCAAAACCGCCCAGTGTTGGAAGACTGTCTGAACTAAAAAACAACGTATTAGAGGCAGAATGAAAGAATGGCGTCACATCATTTCCTGTAGTGTTCAAATCTGATAAGGGCTGAGGCGCTCCCAGGCTGTCGCCAAATACCTTACTATACCAGATATCCTTTCCTCCTTTACCTCCAGGCCTGTCGGAAACAAAAAAGAGTGTTTCGTGCATTTCCCCAAACAAAGAGCCAATACTTGGTGTAGTAGAAGAGTATCCCACCTTGTTCACCGCCTTAAGTTTTTCTGCCGGCCCCCAGTTTCCATCCGCTCCTTTTTTCCGGCGAAACAAGTCGAACCTGATGTCTGCGGAATCCTTTACGTAGTTGCCTGCAGCGAAGTAAGCAGTATTACCCAAGACATTGAAGGACAAGTGAGCAGTATGTTGCAACAGCAATTGGTCGTTAAAGAGGGTCTCTGACACAACCATAGGGTGGTTTGGCCCAACCACATCATCTGCTCCATCTGCCTGCAATACTTTAATGGTATTTCTTCGCGGTTTAACCTTGTCGTTTTTTAAGTCAAACCGGTAGGCAGAAAAATAAAGCTGATTGTTAAGATAGGCTGCCACATATTCGGAATATAATTCCCGGGTATTTACATGAGCAGTATCGAGCAGAAAACAGGTGTCATTTTTAACAATGTAAGGGTTGTCAACACCCTCCCCTTGCGCCCAAAGACATAGTTCATACCGCTCCCGGGCTTGTTTCTTTATATTATCAGGTATCGGGGGCGTTTGTGGCAAAGTTGCAATGGTTTCAAATAAATTTCCGGCATCGGAATATTTACCCTTTCTGAATAACACTTCTGCCAGCCGCATTTTAGGAAAATAATCCGGAGAAGGGCTTAAACCAAGATTCACCAGTTTTCGGAAGGCCGATTCAGCACTATCCAAAGAGATTATTTCCATAGCAGCTTCTCCATATCCAGATAATGCTTCAACGTTCAAGGGCTCTGCTTTTAACACAAACCCAAAGTATTTCATGGAAGCAAAAAAATTCTTCTTGCCGTATGATTCATTGGCCTTTTTTAAAAGGCTTTTTATAGATGGCCCACGCTCTGATTCATCTACCTCATTCAATCGGTCACTCACAACGGTGCGGTACCACAGTGAGTCGTTTTTTGTCTTCTGCTTGGTAGAGTCAGGTGTTTGGGCCCATCCCGAGGTTGCGGTGGATAAAAAAGCCAGACAGACTAAGAATGAGCTGATACGCTTCATTTTATACTGTTGAAATGTAAAAATATCTAACATGCAAAAGCCAGAAGTTGAGGCAGTCAAAGTCCAATTAAAAAGTTAAATAATTGGACATGATTTGAATTTTGGAAGTGCTTTGATCTTAAAAAAACGAAATATCAGGGATAATTCTGGTCCGCCTCTGCGATTGGAGATCAATTCACCAGCCCTGGAAAAAGCATCCCAGTCGAAGGTTGCTCCTAAAGTCCAGGAACCAAAAAACACTTCTACCCTAGGTACCAGAGAGTTGTTATAACGATGACGCCAGTCTGCTCCAATTTGGATAGCCAGCTCTTTGTATCGCTGTTCCCTAAGGTGCATTCGAATGCCAGCACCATAAACTATTTCTGAATAGGCTCCTTGCCTTTGGTACAGACCCTGAGCAAGAAAATCAAATTTTTCTGAAAGCTGAAATAAGCCCAAGCCATAAACTGTCCATTTATGATACAAACGAACTTCATCTTCATCCGTAACGGAAGAAGCCCAAAAGTCGTGTGAAGGTCGGTTGATATGGTGGGCTGCAACACCCAGGTCAACCCTGGTTCGTTTTTGGGCAGCTTGCATGCGAAGGTTAGCACCGGCACTCAGGTCGAAATATTTTAAACTGGTTACAGCAAGATTTTCGGAAATGGCAGCACTGGGGTCGAACATCCCATCGATATACTGTTCACTAAAAGTTACCTCGTCTGAATCGAAAGATCGTTGACCAAACATTGGGGTTGCACCTAATGTGAGATAGGAGGTTCGGTTTAAAGGCATGGTTACCGAAATGGGAATACCCAACTGAAGGGATTGTAGTGCCAGGTCTCCTTGTTTGTCGTAATTGAGCAGCAAGGAAGCTGTAACAAAACGATCATAGCGCCCAGGTTTCCAATATACCTTGTTTTCCACCGCGCCCGATAGCGTAGTGTAAGGCACCGGAGTCGTGCTCCACTGTTGTCTATAGTTGCCAACGAAGCGCATATCACCGCCAAAAACTCCGGCTAAGCCCGGACTCAAGTTTAAGGGTGAATTGCCGAATTGGGAAAAGTGAGTATCCTGAGCTGCCAGGGTGCCGGCAGTCAACATAAGCGCCAAAGAAAATGCCCGACGCAGTGCGGTAAATATCGAAATAGTGTTCACAATCGAGTCGTTTAGCATTCGGACAATCAATTTATTAAATCAAAATTGATGCCTATAATGGATTTGGAGAAGCCTGGTTTTGTCGCATAGAAGGCATTTGTTGGCTAATGAGGTATTCATTATCCAACAAGCCCAAGGTTTGGTTCGAATCAACACAACTACGATGAGACGGACTTAACAGTAAAAAAGGATGCCTAAAAGGCTTTGTTAACGTCCTGAATGCGGGGGAAATTCGGATGGGGAGGCAACGCAATACTGACTCTGGCCAAAGATCATGCCAAAAGTACAAGGTTGTTTGCAACCACTTATAATAATATTTTTCAATGCAGTATGACTGCATGAAAGATTGGATTATCACAATACAAGGGAAAGATTAAATCTCTGAATGGTTCAATTCAGGGTTCAAATCTACCATAATCTGATTGTTGGTAACAAACAAACCTGCGAAGAATCACAAATATAAATTATCTTAATTGGTTTTTATCACCAATTTACACTTGTGTAGTTTTCCATTTACCTTTTTTGAACACCCAAAACGCAGCCAATGCCATGCCTGATTCAGCAATTATAATGGTCCAATATACACCCGTTTCACCCCAATCCAAGTTAATGGCTAGCAACCAGGCCAACGGAATTTCGATCAGCCAGAAAAAAACAAAATTAAGCAGGGTAGGGGTAAATGTATCTCCGGCGCCATTGATGGCTTGCGTTAGGATCATCCCCCAGCCATAAAAAACATAGCCACCAGCAATAATCCGCAGTGCCATTGAGCCAGACTTTACTACCTCAGGATCCTGAGTGAAAAAACCAACCAGTCCTCCAGCGCCAAAAAGACAGATTATTGCAATGGCACCCAAAAAAAACATATTGAAAAAGCCTGCCCGGATGGCAGAACGTTCAGCCCTGTCCGGCTTTCCGGCACCCAGATTTTGCCCAACCAGAGTTGCGGCTGCGTTAGCCATTCCCCATGAAGGTAACAAACAAAATATCACTATTCGGATGGCTATCGTATAGCCAGCTACCACCTCTTTGTCAATTTGACCCAGAATAAATACCATAAAAATCCAACTGGCCGAGGCTATCAGATATTGCCCCGTACTTCCGGAAGCAACTCGAAGAAGCGTTCCAATGATTTTTTTATCAGGCCGCATTTGGCTCCAACGCAGCTGAATGATTTTTCCAACCTGAAACAAATGCCACAATTGATAAAATACGCCTGTGGATCTGCCAATTGTGGTAGCTATGCCACTCCCTAAAACACCCATAGCAGGTACAGGGCCAAATCCAAAGATGAAAATCGGACACAAAATAATGTTAACCGCATTGGCAAGCCATAAGGCGCGCATAGCGGTTGCCGCGTCTCCTGCCCCACGGAAAATGCCATTGAGCATCCACAATAATAAAATAGGCAGGTTGCAGGTGAGTAGAAGCCTGGTAAATTGGTGGCCCGTAGATGACACACTTTGGTCATGGGCCATCAATGTCAGAATTTCTTCAGCGAAAAAATAACCCGGAATCGCAATGAGTAAAGATATAAAAACGCCAATTAAAATAACCTGCGCACCAGCCTTTGCAGCAGCGGACCGATCACCTTCTCCTATCCTTCTGGCAACCATTGCCGTAGCAGCTGAACTTAAGCCAATAGCCAAAGAATAGACCAAGGTTAATACTGATTCAGTAATACCAACAGTGGCGATAGCCTCAGAGCCAATTTTTGAAACAAAAAAGATGTCTACTACCGCGAACAACGACTCCATGGCCATTTCCAGGATCATAGGAATTGAAAGCAAAACAATCGCACGGTCAATTTTTCCACTGGTAAAATCTTGCTCTTCCCCGCTGATGGATTGCTTTATGACTTGCCAGATTCTTTGAATGCCTAAAGATTGAGTCTTTGTTTCCGGATGCATAATTTGTTATTAAGTAGGGTTAAAGGTGCAAAGCTTTTTTGATGCTAGCCAATAACTTGCAATTTCAAAAGAAAGTTTCCCAACCTTACCTTTGCATTTTTGTTATTGCTTTTTTCTTGCAACAAGATTAATTTCAGGTATGCATATCTCCGATTTGTTAGATCGTGCGCTGCGTTTGGACTGGCTAACCCCAGAGGAAGGGGTTTTTCTTTTTGAAAATGCCCCTACAACAGAATTGATGTATGTTGGGAATGCCATCAGACAACACCATGTGCCGGGAAATACCGTTACATGGATCATTGACCGGAACTCCAACACCACCAATGTTTGTATCGCGAACTGTAAATTCTGTAATTTTTACCGCAGACCCGGACATGAGGAATCATATATCACCTCGATAGAAGAGTATCGCGTCAAGATTCAGGAAACATTTCAACTAGGCGGGGAGCAATTGCTTTTACAGGGTGGACACCATCCTGATCTCGGTCTAAGCTTTTACGTGGACTTGTTTAAACAGTTAAAGTCCGAATTTCCCAATCTGAAGCTGCATGCATTAGGTCCACCGGAAATTGCTCATATTGCCAAACTGGATGGTATGAGCCATTATGATGTACTGAAAAACCTGAAAGAAGCTGGCCTTGATTCTTTGCCTGGTGCTGGAGCAGAAATCCTGGACGATAGAGTAAGGAGGTTGATTTCCAAAGGCAAATGTGGAGGTCAGGAATGGCTGGATGTCATGCGCGCTGCACACCAGTTGGGGCTTACAACGTCCGCAACCATGATGTTCGGACATATTGAGACAAATTTGGAGCGGATGCAGCATTTTGCCGCACTTCGCCAGGTTCAATCCGAAAAACCTGCAGATGCAAAAGGATTTCTGGCATTCATTCCCTGGCCCTTTCAGGATGAGGATACCATCCTGCGCAAAATCAAACGGGCAAGAAATGCCGTTACTGGAGATGAATATGTGCGCATGATTTCCATGAGCCGGATCATGCTTCCTAACATCAAAAATATTCAGGCTTCATGGCTAACGGTTGGCAAACAGGTTGCACAGGTTTGTTTACATTCAGGTGCCAATGACTTTGGAAGTATCATGATTGAGGAAAATGTGGTTTCAGCTGCAGGGGCTAAATTCCGTTTCACTGCCGATGGTATTCAATCTGCCATCCGCGAAGCCGGATTTACACCACAGCTGAGGAACCAGCAATATGAATTTCGGGAGATACCAACGAATATTGTCCAACAAACCCTGGACCGGACCACCTTACTTGTTGATTAGCAGGAATCTATTTCCCGGGATTGAAAGGTTAAATTAGGATATGTGTCGTATAGCCGCCAGATTCTTTGGGTGGTTAAATAATTCTGTGTGGTACATTCGCCCATCACAAAAATTATTTGACCTATGCACCCAAAAATTCTAATCTCATTCCTTCTTATTGTTAATTCAATAAACCTTTTTGCGCAACAAAACTACTACTCCGTTAAGTTTCCTGACGACAAAACGATTGTAAGTTGTGGCGGAACCGCCGACACTATTTGGCCTGTAATCACCTATTTAAGCAACTGCAGTTTTGATGTAGGTATTTCTGTAAAAGACCAGGTATTTAATTTAAACAGTACGGGAGGCTGTAAAAAGATCCTGCGTACCTGGAAATTACTCTGGTGGTGCGACTTCAATCCCAACTGGCCAGCGCCAACTTTTATTGATAATCCCGCAAACACAGATATTGGGCCAACTGTGATAGCCAATAGCCTCAATCATGGCTACTTTCAGTACACACAAGTCATTAAAATCGTTGATAACCAGGCACCAGTATATCTGGATTGCCCTACAGATCCTCTGGTTTTTTGTGATCCAACCAATAATGATCCAGCACAGTACGGTGCCAGATGCGAAGGTCCTGTCGATTTAAAGATGAAAGTGACTGACGCCTGCTCAAAGTCAGATCTTATTGTTTCTTACCGTTTATATTTAGATTTGGACGGCAATGGATCCATGGAAACCTTTCAAAGCAGCAGCGCTTCCGGAGCATGGCCTATTGAAAAAACCATTAGTGGAGACACCGTTTGTGCACGTATAGTGCTTCCAAATGGGGTTGGACTTCCATATGGATTGCACAAAATCGAATGGATTACCAATGATCGCTGTGGCAATGAAGCCCTTTGTAAATATGAATTTGAAGTCCGGGATTGTAAGCCGCCAACCGTTGTTTGCATAAACGGGTTGAGCATAAATATCATGCAAACTGGCATGATCACACTTTGGGATACTGATTTTTTGCTGTACACATCTGATAATTGCACTCCTGCGAACCAGATTAAAATAGGGATTCGGAAATCCGGTACCGGAACTGGCTTTCCGTTAAATGAACACGCTGTTACCTTTGATTGCAATGAAATTGGTAAGCAATTCGTAGAAATCTGGGCTGTAGATGCGTATGGAAATGCTGATTATTGTGAAACGTTCGTCATTGTACAAGATAACATTGGAGCTTGCGTCCCCCCCGGACCAGTTAGCGGAAGTATCCTTACAGAACAAAACATACCGCTCTCTGGCGCCAAAGTGCTTTTAAAAAGCAATCTGTCTGGCATATCTCAGCAATTCAACGGCACTACGGACCTTCAGGGACAATATTTGTTTGCCCATGCACCCGGAACGTGCAATTACAGTATCGAGCCTTCATTGGATACACTTGCAAAGGCTGGAGTAAACACACTAGATCTCATCCTTGCGGATGAACATATGAGTGGTTTAACGCCATTGGCCTCCCCTTACCGGATAATTGCAGCGGATGTAGATCTGGATGGTTTACTTACCCCGATGGATCTGAATGCAATAGGGAATGTTGTAATTGGAGCTGCAGATCAGTTTCCAGGAAATAAAGCATGGCGATTTATTCCCGGGAACTTCATTTTCCAAAATCCTGCAGCGCCTTTGTCAGCCGCTTTCCCGGAAAAAATCAGTACAACTTGCCCTCTTTCCAGCAATCAACATCCTCATTTTGTAGCAGTAAAAACAGGGGATGTGAACGATTCTGTAGTGCCAAACAGCTCCAATCGGGATGAGGAACTGCCCAAGGCACTTAAGGCCTTCAAAAAACGATTTGCTGCAGGTGAAACCTTTGACGTGAGGATCCATCTGTCCGACCTTAACACACTAAAAGGATTTCAATTTGCCATTTCTGCTACGCCAACCTGCCTGACCCTAATAGATGCCGTTTCGGAATTAGAAGGGGTCAGAATACATAAAGACCTAGTGCAAAATCGGGTAACAATCAGTTGGTATACCCTGGAATCAGCACCTGTCAACGAGGAGGTTTTAACCCTGACCTTCACAGCTATCCAAAAGGGCTCTCTGGCGAGCAATCTTCAACTGAGTACAATAAGGACCAAGGGAGAGGCCTATAACCAGCAATTAACCACCTTGCCACTTATTTTACAATTCATTGAACCACAGCAGCGTACAGATGAATCAGTCGAATCAGAAGCGTCTGCATCTGTTCTGTTTTACCCCATTACACCCAATCCTTCGGCTGGAGCTATAACAGCCAGATTTTACCTTCCGGAAGCTGACCAGGTGACAATAAACGTGACAGATGCAAGTGGTAAACTGGTGAGTAGCAGACGAACTGGCTTTGATAAAGGCAATCAACTAGCTGAGCTCTTTATCGATACACCAGGCCTCTATTTCCTGAGTTTGATAACTGAGTCTGGTATCGTTACCGAGAAAGTAGTGGTGCGTTAAAGCCAATAAATACTTGTTTTTAATTGACTATCCGGACCATTGAATTGGTATGTTTCCGGATAGTCAATTCCTTTTAGACTTGTACGCCAAATACACGGGCGGCTTCAATAGCCTTTAGCCAGCCCTTATACCGATGTTCTGCTGTAGGCTCATCCAGTTCTGGTTGAAATCTTTTATCCAGTTGCCAGTTTTGCGCAATGTCTGCATAGTCTTTCCAGTAACCTACTGCCATGCCGGCCAGATAAGCGGCCCCCAATGCTGTGGTTTCCTGCACAACAGGTCGTTCCACCTTCGTGCGCAACAAATCACTTTGGAATTGCATGAGGAAATTATTGCGTACCATGCCACCGTCCACTCTGAGGGTCTTAAGTTGGATGCCTGAATCCTTTTCCATAACAGAAAGTACATCCTTGGTTTGATACGCTACGCTTTCCAGGGTGGCTCTGATAAGATGACTTCTACTACTTCCTCTCGTTAAACCAAATATGGCTCCGCGCACCTCAGAATCCCAATAAGGAGTACCTAAACCGACGAATGCAGGCACAAAATAAACACCTTCTGAGGATGACAAACTCATGGCATGCTGTTCGGTTTCTTCCACATCCTGGAACAATTCTACCGTATCACGCATCCATTTTACCGCCGATCCGGCTACAAATATGGAACCCTCCAGCGCATATTCCACCTTGCCGTTGATACCCCAGGCTATGGTTGTCAACAGTCCGTTTTGAGAAGCTACTACATTAGTTCCGGTGTTCATCAGCATGAAACATCCGGTACCGTAAGTGTTTTTGGCCATGCCTTCTGCAAAACAACCCTGACCGAACAAAGCAGCTTGTTGGTCGCCAGCAATACCGGAAATAGGAATGCCACTTGCACCCAGATATGTTGCCTTTGCATGACCATAAATAGCCGAAGAGTCCATTACCCGGGGTAACATAGAGGATGGGATATCAAAAGCGGACAATAACTCAGCATCCCAGTTCAGTTCCCGAATGTTATATAGCATAGTACGGGAGGCATTGGTGTAATCTGTTGCATGGGTACGCTCTTCACTCAGATTCCATAACAGCCAGGTATCAATAGTTCCGAATATCAAATTCCCTGCATAGGCTTCCGCTTGTGCTCCAGGCACATGGTCAAGGATCCACTTGATTTTGGTGCCAGAAAAATAGGCGTCAATCAGCAACCCGGTTTTGTACCTGACTTCAGGATCAAGGCCCTTTGCTTTAAGGGCTTCACATGTATCAACAGTTTGACGACTTTGCCATACAATAGCATTATAAACGGGTTTGCCGGTGCGTTTGTCCCAAACAACCGTTGTTTCCCGCTGGTTGGTTATCCCAATCGCCTCTATGTTGTTGGCGCCAATTTTTTGAGCCACCTCCTTAACCGTATACTGAACGGATTCCCATATTTCAACCGGATTATGCTCCACCCATCCAGGTTTAGGAAAATACTGGGTAATTTCTTGTTGTGCAACTGCAACGACATTTCCTTTTTTGTCGAATGCAATAGCACGGGTACTGGTGGTTCCCTGGTCAATGGACAGCACGTATTTCATATGCATGTAATGTTAAATTTGAATTCATGAAAGGAAATCTTCTTTAATTGGCAATTCGGAGCACAATTTTGCCAAACTGTGCTCCATTATTCATACGTTCAAACGCTTGGGTGCCATTCTTCAGATCAAATACAGCATCAATAATAGGAACAATCCTGTTTTTTTGCACAAAATGCAGCATCGCTTCGAATTCGGATGGGCTGCCCATTGTGCTTCCCAACAAACTGATTTGTTTCCAAAAAATGGGCTGAAGACTTAGGTTGTTTACCTTGCCCATCGTCCCGCCATAAAATCCTATTCTTGCGCCTGGATTGCAAATTGCCGGAAAAAGGGAAAACCCATCTCCTCCGGCAGAATCGATGATTACATCAAAACCTCCCGCTTCTTCTTTTATCCTTTTTTCCCAACCTGATTCTTTATAATTGACACCGCCTTTAGCCCCTAAGGCAATGGCTCTTTCTATTTTTTCATGGCTGCCGGAGCTTACAAACACCTCTGCTCCTGCAGCTATGGCAAACTGCATGGCCATGAGTGCTACGCCACCACCTATGCCCGAAATAAAAACCTTTTCCCCCTTTTTTAAAGCGCAACGGGTAAAAATCGTTCGCCATGCGGTTAAGCCGGCCAATGGCAATGCCGCTCCCTGTTCCCAGGAAAGGTGTTCAGGCAGGTCATAAATACTTGAAAAAGGCAGAGTGATGGCTTCGGCAAATGTGCCGTTTTCTGGCATCCCGAGTACTCTGAACCCTTTGCTCTGGAAGTCTGGTGAATCGCCCCAGTCTAGTGCAGGATAAAAAATTACCCTGCGATCGTTGAGTATACCCACACCATCAGATCCCAAAACACAAGGAGTCCGAATCCCGGCATAAAGCCCCTGCGTAATAAAAACATCTCTGTGGTTAAGTGCCGCAGCTTTTACGGCTACCTGAACTTCCCCTGCTGACGGCAAGGCAGCGCTGAAGTCAGTATAATCAGGAAGGGCATTTAATTGGTTGATTATTAATGCTTTCAATGTTGTGTGAATGATTAAGTGTGAAAAAGGAAGACGCAAAAACTATAAAATAATGGCCTAAAAATCCCAAAAACACTTCAAGGAAGCACCACGCTTCCCATAAAAATGAAAATTTTA
>JBIKUE010000073.1:0-26131 GCA_044347755.1 Saprospiraceae bacterium | reverse complement strand
GGCCAGCCACCACTTCCGGTCAGGAGCTGGCAAGCTTCCATATAAACAGCATCTACATCCGGACGCTCTTCGCGGTCTACCTTTATATTAATGTAGTGTTCATTCATGTAGGCCGCAACATCCGGACTTTCAAAAGATTCGCGTTCCATCACGTGGCACCAATGGCAAGTGCTGTAACCAATGCTGACCAGTATGGGTTTTTGTTCTGCGCGGGCCTTCTCAAAGGCCTCAGGCTTCCAGGCATACCAATCCACCGGATTATGAGCATGCTGAAGCAGGTAAGGAGAGGTTTCCTGTGCTAATCTGTTCATGGAATAAGTTAAATAACGGCATGACCCGGCATATCAGGCAGATCGGGGATTTGGTCAGCTACCTTTTCACGCTCACTGATGATCTCCACCAGTCGCCGAATAGCTTTACGACGAATCAAACGGTCCAGCTCTTTATTGGGTTCTTTCAGAATGTATTGGAATTTCATGGACACCAAATCCTTTTTAACCTCAGCAACCCTCAGGTAGTAAGAATCCGGCTGGATCGTTTCGGAGAACGGGCTGATGGTATCAATCAGCATAACTTCCATTTCTTCCACGGACTTCAGGTGCTTGAGGTCTATTTCGAATTCAATGCTTGAACGTTTAATCTCCCGCTTGGTATAGTTCACCACCTCAATAGTCAGTAGCAGTGCATTCGGGATGTAAATCACATCATCATCATCATTCAAAAGATGAATGTTCTGCAGCGTAATATCAATAATTTTGCCACGATGCGTTCCGATACGCACATTATCACCAATGCCCAATTGCCCGGAAAAAGTAATGATCATTCCGTTGATCATATTGGTGATGTAATCCTTGGTAAGGATAGCAATACCGGCAAAAATGATCGAAAGAGAGGTAAAAAGCTGCTTTACATCAATTTGGAATAAAGACAATATACCTACTACTATTCCGGCTACCAGCAATATCTGATAAATCTGGCCTACCCCAATAATAAAGTTATCATCCCGGCTAATGCGGTGCCGGCTCTTGTACCATCCTGTTACGGCCACCTGAATGAAATCCAGCAGAAGCAGAAAGATGGCAATACTAGCCAATGCTGAAATATAAAATTCCAGCGAATTGCGGTATTTAGACCATTGATACAGGTGTGAAATATCCCATTCTCCCAGGCGAATAAATACCAATACGGTAAAAAGAGCCAGTTTCAGCAGTAGGATGAAATATTTCATGGCGTAACCAGGCTTGAACCTGCCTCCTAAATTTTAAACGTTTCGACGTCAGATATACCTAAAAAAAGAAACTTCCCGAAAGTTCACACCATTCGGGAAGTTTACCAAATAAAAGTTCAGATCCTGAACGTTTATTATTTCATAATCGTCTCAACAGGTACCAAAGGAAGACCGAAGGCATCTGCTACACCTTTATATACTACTTGTCCGGCCACTACATTAAGGCCAAGTTTAAGCTCGCCATTTTCAGCGCAGGCTTTTTTCCAGCCTTTTTCTGCCAGTTGAAGGGCATACGGAAGCGTGGCGTTGGTAAGTGCAAGCGTAGAGGTGAACGGCACCGCGCCAGGCATATTGGCCACACAGTAGTGTACTACATCATCAATGATGTAAATTGGATCTGCGTGTGTTGTTGGACGGGTGGTTTCGATACATCCACCCTGGTCTACTGCAACGTCGACCACCACGGTACCCGGGCGCATGAGTTTTAACATGTCGCGGGTAATAAGATTTGGCGCCTTGGCGCCTGGCAGCAATACGGCTCCAATAATAAGGTCGTGATTTTGGATCAGACGGCGGATGTTGTATTCATTGGAGTACTCGGTTACCACGTTGGCGGGCATTACATCACTGAGATAACGCAGGCGGGTCAGGTTTACATCCAGGATCGTAACCAAAGCGCCAAGTCCTGCAGCCATTTTAGCCGCCTGAGTACCCACGATTCCACCGCCGATTACCAACACCTTGCCAGGTGGAACACCTGGCACGCCTCCCAGCAAAACGCCACGACCTTTAACCGGTTTTTCCAGGTATTTGGCGCCCTCCTGGATGGCCATGCGGCCGGCCACTTCCGACATTGGAATAAGCAGCGGCAGTTGGCGGTCTTTGGTTTCCACCGTTTCGTATGCCAGGCAGATGGCCTTGCTGGCAATCATAGCACGAGTTAGTGGCTCACTGGATGCGAAGTGAAAATAGGTGAAGATCAACTGGTTTGCACGACAACGGCTATATTCTTCAGCTATCGGCTCCTTTACTTTCATGATCATTTCTGCCTTGGCCCAAACTTCATCAGCAGTAGCCATGATTTTAGCGCCTGCATCTATATAGTCCTTATCGTCAAATCCACTGCCTTCACCGGCAGTACTTTGGACCATTACGCTGTGTCCGCGGCGAGTGAACTCCATAGCTCCGGCAGGAGTGAGCGCAACGCGGTTTTCGTTACTTTTTATTTCTTTTGGTACACCAATGATCATGGTTTCAAGAATATTATTGGTTAGAGAATGATGCAATGAAGCGGCAAAGGTAGTATTTCCGGGAATATTACCGATGCCAACCAATTGTACATCTGGTAGTATTAAGCAATCGTAAAGCTCGTAACAAGTAGGAACAAAACCGTACCTTTGCGTTGCTTTTCGCCGTGGATGTAATGTGTTTTAGTTCCCTCCGCCCCGAAAACTAATTGTATTAACTCTGTTTTGCAGAGTAATTTCTATTCAACTTTTTGATTTTCAATGATTATTGAATCCAACAAAGTAGTGACTGTACACTACACACTCAACGAAGGCACCGCAGAAGGGCAACTCGTTGAATCCACACAAGGTGGAGCGCCGCTTGCCTTTATTTATGGTATTGGCATGATGATTCCGGCTTTTGAAGCCAATTTGGCTGGCCTTACTACCGGCGATACTTTTGCATTTGGCATTCCAGCCGCAGAAGCGTACGGGGTGTATGACGAGGCTGCATTGGTAGAAGTACCAAAACAGATTTTTGAACATGAGGGCAAAATTCCTGACGGATTATTGGAAATAGGCAATGTTTTGCCACTTCAGGATCAGGAAGGCAACCGCCTGCAAGGTATGGTAGCCTGGGTTGGACTTGAAACGGTTAAACTGGACTTCAACCATCCAATGGCTGGTGTTGACCTGTTCTTTACCGGCCATGTGGATTCTGTACGTGATGCAGAACCGGAAGAATTGGCACACGGACACGTTCACGGACCAGGCGGCCATCACCACTGATTCCGCGTTCCCAAAAAGGAAAGCCTCATTACAACCGCGGTTGTAATGAGGCTTTCCTTTTTGGGAACTGTGGGAAATGTGGGGAATGTGGGGAATGTGGGAATAATGTGGGGAGAAAATGCAGGAAATTTGGACATTTGCTTTCCTATGTCCAATTCTAATGAACCACCCAAGGCGAGTCAGCGTATTGATATCTTATCACGCACTATTGTTGCATTGCTGATCGGCATTCTGATCGGTGCGGTGATTTCACTAACCGGTTTAAGTGCGCTGGAAGATCATGTCATGGAAATGATCATAGGCTTCGTGGGGCTGATTGTCATTGTGGCCGCCCTTGCCTTTTTTCTGGTACTTAACAAGGAAAAGATCCTTCACAAGCTTTTTGGGGTTTCAGATACTGACTTGTCGGATGTTAAAGACAATGCGCAGCAACTGTTCATACATGCCTGGAACCGGCAGTTTCCAGAGGCTATGAGCCATTTTGACGCTGTGTTTACCAAGGTCTTTGCCTGGTATTCCTGGATGAGTTTCCGAAGGTGGATACTGTCGGTGTTTCAGATGTTGTTTGTGGGCTTTGGAGGCATTCTGGGCACCATGTTGTTGTACAACCAGAACAAGCTATTAACGCAACAAAACGTTTTGCTGCAAAGCCAGAATTACCGTTTAGACCAGCAAACCTATCTCCAGGAGGCCGACCGACGCAGTTCGTTGATCTTTTTGATGGGTAATTTATTGGATGCCATGGATAGGGAACTAAAAAATGATGTCGGGCGGCCGGGCATTCGGGATTTATCTCCACAGATTATTGGCCGGGTGGTAGCATTGAGTAAAAGTTTGCGGCCATACCGCTATCTGGAGAGTGATTCTTTGGTTTCCAGAGAACTCAGTCCGGAAAGAGGTCAGTTGTTGGTAAGCATAGTGAACAGTCAGATTGACCAATCCACCCTGCGCCGGATTTTTCAATTTTCAGACTTTTCTGCGGCTGATTTGAAAGGGGCCGTATTATCAGGGGAATATTTAAGCGGGATCAACCTTAGCCGGGCGGATTTGGCCGGTGCAACCCTTGATGAAACTGATTTTAGTGGGGCTGACCTCAGCGGAGCGGATCTATCCAATGCCATCCTTGCCAGGGCCAATTTGAAAGACGCGCGGTTCAGACAATCCAAACTTGTGAGTGCCTATTTGGAATCGGCCAATTTAACGCAGGCCAATTTTTATGGCGCTAACCTTCAGGAGGCCAATCTGGCTAGTGCGCAACTAATTCAAACCCATTTCACTGGAGCTGATCTTTCCGGCGCCGATCTGTCTGGGGCGGTTTTTCCCAGAGCACGATTTGAACAAACGGTGATGGATAGTGTGGTAGTTAATGAATACGATTGGCTAAGCAGACTTCCGGGGATGGGTGCAGATACCATTCGTGGCATTCCATATTTACAAAGCCAGTATCAGGTAGATTCTGTTCAGACTCGCATGGGATATTTGTACATGCTTCTGAAACGGAAGCATTAGATAATGAATTGATTTACGGCAAAGAACAAAACCAGATAGATCCATAAAGCATCCAAAAAGTGCCAGTAAATGGTAAGCAGGCGCAATCCAAGTCTTTTTTCATCATCAGAAAAATAAACCAGTACTGTTACCGGATCAACCATGTATTTTTTGGCGGCACGGTAGAACCGGAATAAAAACGGCAAGCCTGCCAGTACGTGTGCAAGATGTACGAACGAGATTACGTATAGAAAACCAATAGTTGTGGAAGAATGCAGGTAGATATTGTTCTGAAAAAGCCAATACCAGGCTACAGCCTGCATAACTGTAAAAAACACAGACAAATAAATGGTAGTCAGCAAACTCTGTTTATACCCTTGGGTATTATCGGCCAGGTAGCAACGTTTGGCCTGTATCATGGTCCAGCTGCTGCCCAGCAAAATGAGGGTATTGACTACAAAAAGTGCCGGAACCTGAACTGGAGGCACCCCATTGGTAACCCGGATATACACATAAGAAATGGTAAGCGCCAGGAATAAAAACACAAGGCCGAACAGCAAGATGAACAGCATTACGTTTTTAGGATGGAAAAGAAATTCGTTCGCTTTTTGATTCATGCTATCCAAAGGAGATCAGTGCAATGGCGCCCAAGGCGAAACCAATACCTAACCAGTTTAACGGTGATAGTTTTTCATGAAACAACGTAACGGCGCCAATGGTTGTAAGCAGGATAATCCCAACATTTGCCACCGGAAATAAGAACGACCCTTCAAGACCGCTGTTGAGTGCCCACAACATAAAAACCATGGAGCCATAATTAGGGATACCGAGTATTACACCTCCTGCCACATTTTTCCATTGCCACACCAGACGTTTTTTCCACCATCCGTATAATGCTGTTGCCAACCCTATCATACCGGCTATGGCAAAAATATTGATGATAAAAGTCGGGTCGGACATATCTGTTAACTGCTCCTTTTGCACACGAAGTATCAGCACTTCCAAAAGACCGGAAAGCGCCCAGGTTAGCAATGGGATCCAAAGCAGGTGTTTGCGCATTTGGACTTCAGGTTGGGATTCGCTGCTTTCCCGCGGCCAATTTACCAGGACAATGGAGGTCAGCGCCAATACAAACCCAAGTATTTTAGCCCATCCGGTTGACTCACCATAGGCCAGCATGGCAAAAGGCACGGTCATGAGAATGGACATCTTTTGCATGATTTGACCAACAGTGACCCCAAAATATCGGACGGTAATGGATGCCAAATTGAACCCACCAATAAAAATAAGACCTAATACCAAAGCGTAAGGCATCCAGGGAGTGTCAAAATGAGATTTTTGAACCGGGAAATGTCCCAGGTGAACCCATCCGCAGAGCACGCAGGTAGCATAATTGAACAGAATGGCCTGAAAGCCGTCTATTCCCCAGCGTCCGAATAATTTAAATAAAAACCCAAGTGCCACGGAGCACAGCACAGTCAGCAACAAAAACAGCATAGCAAAACAGATTGCGACAAAGGTACAATTCCCATGCTCAATCTCTTCAAAGCCTTTAACCGCCCAGCCAGGCCTTAAACTCGCTCACCTTTTCACGACTTACGATTACCTCCGATTTCAAACCTGGCTTGGTTTCCAGGATAAGCCGGCCGTTCAGATAGGGGCTGATTTTTTGAATACAGGTGAGTGATATGAGCATGTTCCGGTTAATCCGAAAAAAGGATTTCGGATTAAGGAGCGATTCAAGATCGTCGAGTGTGTGTTCAACCACCGGGCATTTACCTTGATTGGTAAAGGCTTGTGTAACACTGTTATCTGAGCGGAAAAAAGCAACATCAGCGGTATGAAGGAACCCAAAATTTGCTCCGTTTTTAATTAGAAACCGGTCCTTGTATTCCTTTTTTTCAAAAAATCGCTCCAGAGCTTCCAATTCCAGGCTTAGAGAAACGGCCTTTTGTTTATTCAATACTTTCTCGATAGCTAGTTTCAGTTCGTCCGGGTCAATCGGTTTAAGCAGGTAATCTATGGCATTCACCCTGAATGCTTTAACCGCGTATTGGTCGAATGCGGTGGTAAAAATAACCGGGGATTTCACTTCAACTTGTTTGAAAATATCGAAACTCAGTCCATCGGCTACCTGAATATCCATGAAAATAAGGTCGGGCGTGGTGAAGGTGCGCAGCCATTGGACTGATGCTTCCACACTATCCAGTGTTTCCAGGATTTGAGGTTTTCCCAGATCCAGTTCCGATAGGAGTTTGGCCAGTTGAAGCGCAGCAGGTTGTTCGTCTTCAACGATCAGGATTTTCATGTTATTCATCAGTTGATCTGTTCCAAAGTTAATAATGGCAGGGCCACGGTGAAATATTGTGGAGAAACGATCACTTCTACCTCTCTACCGGCTAAAATCCGATACCGTTCGCGAATATTTTCCAAGCCAACCCCTGTACTTTCCATCACTTGTTTTTTCTGCTGGAGATTATTTCGCATAACGAGCATTGGATCTCCGGATGGATTTATCTGCCCAAAAACTTCAATAGTTAAAGGTTTATGGGCAGAAATGACATTGTGTTTGATGGCATTTTCGAAAAGCATCTGCAAGGATAATGGGACAATGGCCAACTGGCTGAAACTCTCCAGACCTTCCATGTTTACGCGCAAATTTGGCCCAAAACGTTCTTTAAGCAAAAAAACATAAGATTTCATGAAATCCAGTTCTTCGCTTAATACAATGATGCGGGAATCCCGACTTTCCAATACATACCGATACACTTTTGACAGTTGCCGGACAAAACGAATGGCTTTATCTGCGTCATCCGCGATAAGCCAGGTGAGTGTATTCAGACTGTTAAAGAGAAAATGGGGGTTGACCTGATTGCGCAAACCTTCCAACTGGGATTCAACCTGTTGTCTGGCAAGTTGAATCTTTTCGGCTTCGAGACGTTCCGTTTTGGCCCGAAAGAATAAGGTTTCATATATGGTTAGCGCCAGAAGTGCCACTATAAATGCTGCAATTCTGTATCTTGTAAAAAAGCCTTCTTCGTTGTGCCACCAGGGGTAAAACTGCTGAACGGCATGGGTTAGTAATAGCCGGTCAAACATGACATAAGTAGTCATAAATAAAAAGATCAAAGCACTGACCCTTTTGATGGCTTCACCTGAACCATGGAAATAAAACGCCAAATAGGCATAAACCCACCGAAAGGCCAGCCAGAATAATGCCACATAGAACAACGCAATGGGTATAGACGGACCAAGTACCTCCCAATTACCGGTTTTTAACTCTTCACTGAACTGTATCATCAGACTCAGGGCACTCACCAGAGGAATCCCGGCAAGGGTCATGTAGGTATCATCAAAACCGGCAATATCTTTGAATCTGGGCATGAGCAGGGTGGAGGGAGAGCGAAGGTACTTTAAACCGTTTCAAGAAAGGAGGAAGTAAATTGGTGGGTACATAAAAAAAGGCCATGAGGTGGTGTGCCTATGGCCTTTCGTATCAAAAGGTAGAATGATGGTTTGGTGGTTTTTTGGAACTGGCACAATTGGTTTGGACAGAGGGATGTCCTAACATGGGATTATCATGGCAGCTTTTTGGTTTTAAGAGACTTAGGTAAAGGGTTTTAGAGATTCAAATGGTTGAAGGAGTGTTTCACTCAGTTTTATCAGGGGTATTCAAATGGTTCTAAATTTCTTGATCACTATGTTTTTGATGGTTCAAATATAACAGCCTTAAAAGAGGGTAGTCAAGATGATTATATTGGGCTGTAGTTTTAATCTATTGAATTGTGCTGATTTGCTACTGAGTTGTAGATCGCTGACAAAAAAATTTTAGGGCATGTTTGGATTTTTTCGCCGGGCTAATACCGCCCGTTTCCGCCTGTTTCCAGTTACGCAGCTCAGGATATGCTTCTTCCTGGAGTATGTTAGGATTTTAGCTTTATGGCGAAATCCTAACATGTTCTAAAGCGCAAAAACTGAAGATAAAAGCTCAAGTTTTTCTTTCTGTCAGAAAATCCCAAACGTACTATTTGACTTCCTGTAAAAGTCTATTTGAAAAAAATAATATTAATTAGCATTTTAATGTAAGTTAAAATTTACATTTATGCCGGCCAACGTTCGCGAAGGCTTTATTTATCTAATCTTCCTTAATAGTTCTTTTCCCGTTTGCTCATGGTATTACCTGCTACACCTTTGGTGTCGGTTATTGGTCTTGATATTCTCAATGCCTAACTGACAGGAGGGAGTTGCCGGGAAGATTATTTCTACCCTACAACTCCCTCCAAATGTGCAGCAGAATGGACTTTTTATAATCCCAACCGTAAAAACTGGGCTGTTTGGCACCGTAACCTTCGAAAAGTCGGAGCAAGGTTGCCAAACAGCCACTATTTTTGCCGGAAAATTCCGGTTTTGACCCAGCGTTCCATTTCCCGTTCTGATGTTTTGCAACTTGCGCTTCTTCATGGAGCGCCTGAAATATTCCACTCCATTCAGGGAGAGGGGAAGAGTATGGGAGTTCCTTCAGTGTTTGTAAGAACTTCCTTATGCAACTTACATTGCATCTGGTGCGATACGGATTACACCTGGAATTGGGAGAACACCCGTTTCCCACACATGAACGATTCAACACCTGGATATCGGAAATTTGTAAAGAAGGATTGGATTGCTACCTGCCATATTGAGGCAGTTGCAGCTACTGTTTTGTCTTATGAGTGCCGGAATGTGATTCTAACCGGTGGCGAGCCGATGCTACAACAACCTGCACTGGCGAACCTCATGGAGTGCTTACGAAAAATAAAATCGGAAATTCAGTTCGAAGTAGAGACCAATGGGACATTGGTTCCGTCTAAAGCATTTGACGCCTCCATTGATCAATACAACGTTTCTCCAAAACTGGAAAACAGCGGAAACCCTGCCAAACTACGGAACAAACCAGCTGCCATGCATTTTTTTGCAGGATCCAATAAAGCCAATTTCAAGTTCGTAGTGGCTGCTCAGTCAGATCTTGATGAGGTGCAACAGTTAATTCACCAATATCAGATTCGTTCTGAAAGCGTATGGCTTATGCCAGAAGGAAGTCAAGCAAGCATCCTAAACAAACGCCGTAAATGGTTGGTCGAAATCTGCAAAAAACACCAATATCGCTATTCAGACCGACTTCATGTTCAAATTTGGGGAGCTAAAAAAGGCGTATAAAACATTCAATCACCTACATATTCGATATCATGCAATTAGAACAAGCCAAACAATCCGCCAAGAAAATGGGAAGACGGATACTGTGGTTCCTTTTTGGAGCCTTAATCGTATTCTGCCTCGGATACTTTGCCTACAGCCAATTGTCCTATTCTGATGGATACCGCTCCGGACAACTGGTAAAGATTTCTCGTCGCGGGGTAATCTTCAAAACCCACGAAGGAACCCTCAACCTGTCACCAAATGGCATGATGACTGCCTGGGAATTTTCTGTTAAAAACGCTGAGGTTTCCAAGCAACTGCGGGAATTTGAAGGCAAAATGATACAGGTTCACTACCTGCAGCGCTATCAGGTTTTTTTCTGGCAAGGCGAAACGGATTATATCGTAGATGGGGTTGAACTGGTGAAATAAAGTAGTATTTGTTCAGTCTTCTTTGTATCGCCTGAACGAATACCACCCTGCAGCACAAAAGAGCAAAGCGACAAGCGCCGTTGCCTGTACACCCATGGGGTTTTCGTTGCTTTTTCCCAACAATAGCAGCGAAGGGAAAACAAGATTTGCGAGCGAGATGCCAATTTTCATGGTAAAGGCAGTCAAACCATAGAACATCCCTGATAGTTGTTTTCCACTTTGCTGTTCCTCTTTTGCGATCTCATCGCCCACAAGTGCATTCGGCAAGATGCCAAAAACTGCGAGTGGAGCTGCGGCTGCAATGCCAAGCGCATATAAAAGTGCCTCCCTTGAGCCTGGCAATAGACCGGCAAATGCAACCACGCCAAAAAGCAATCCAAATACGACATAAGCAGCCAGCATGGTTCGGCGTTTACCCCACTTTTGCACCAGGAGGTTTACCGGCACATACAAAACAAAGCTGGACAAAAAGCTGACCAGTGAGAAGGTAAATGCAGCCTCCTTATCCAATTGGAACAAGAGTGTGGCATAATACACCATACCCAATTGTATGAACGTAAGCGCTAACCAATACAATAAAAAGGAACCTAAAAACCAACGAAAATTACGGTTCCCAACGATGGTTCGCAACGCTTCCCTGAAACCATGATCTCCTGTAACCTGGCGTGCATAACGATTTTCTTTCAGAAAGAGGGCTGGGATTAACATGCACACCAGAGCAATACCGTGTAACAACACCAGGGAGTGTTGGAACGCTTCCATAGGAGGTTTCCCTTGCGATTCCATCCATCCCTGGATAGCAAATACACTGTTTCCTGCTACAAACCCCAATGCCCAGGTGACCGAAACCAATGTACTGATCAGCATCCGATCTTTTGGGGTATGCCCCAATTCTGCCATGAGTGCATTATATGGAATCACATAAAATGCAAAGAAAAAATAATAGAGGGCTGTGCAAACCATCAGCCACAGGAAGTTCCCGGCACTTTCAGAATGATCACCAGGAAAAAAAATCAGGGTAGCAAATGCTGCAAAAGGCAAAGCTCCAACCAATAAAAACCAACGTCTTTTACCAATTGTAAACCGGCTTCGATCACTCCAATTGGCCACCAGAGGATCTACCAATCCGTCCAGGATTCGGCCGCCGGCGCTAACTACTCCTACCAGGGTGAAAACACCTAATACAGCTCCCTGATAAATGAACGATGGAAAAACAGGTGTGCCTTGTTCCGGAGGCATATAAAAATACACCATCAGGTTGCCAGCCGCAAAACTGGCCAATGACCAGCCAAGTTGACCAACCGCATAAAGCAACAGAACCCGGAGCGGCGGACGCTCTGGGGAAAGTGTTTGAACTGGAGTTTGCAATGGAAGCCGCTTTGCCATTTTGAGCGTTTTGATGGTGCTTTAAAAAACAGACCTTCCTGTAAGGGTTGTAAACAATTCCAGCGCTTTCATACCCAGTACCGAATTGCCTTTTTTATTCAATTCCGGGCTCCATACCGCCAGGCTGTATTGTCCGGGTAAAAGTGCTGCTATACCTCCACCTACCCCGCTTTTACCCGGCAAGCCTACCGCAAAAGTAAATTCGCCGGCCTCATCGTAGAAGCCACAGGTTTGCATCACGGCATTGAGGCGCTTGGTCTGACTCATGGAAAGTATTCTTTGTCCGGTGCCAGGCTCCATACCATGATGTGAAAATACCTGCATAGCAGATGCCAGTTCCCTGCAGGTCATTTCTACGGAACATTGATGAAAATAGACATCAAGCACCTGATCAACGTCATTTTGAAGGTTACCAAATGATTTTAAGAAGTAGCCCAGCGCAAAATTCCGGTACCCGGTTTTGCGCTCGGATTCTGCGATGGCCTCATTAAATTGGATGTTTTGACTACCCGATAATTGTCTTAAATACCGCAGTATTTCCTTTTTGGGATCCTGAAATTCGGAAACCAGCATATCGGTAATCACCAGAGCTCCGGCATTGATCAAAGGATTGCGTGGAATGCCTTTTTCATACTCCAATTGCATGAGTGAATTAAAAGCTGTGCCACTGGGCTCCACACCCACTCTTTTCCACAGGTCTTCTCCCAGCAGGCTAAAGGCAAGGCTAAGGGTGAACACCTTGGAGATACTTTGAATAGAAAATTTCACCTCGCTATCGCCATGTACAAACACTTCTCCATTATTCAGGTGAAGGCAAAACCCAAACTGTCGGGGAGGCACTTTACCCAGCTCAGGAATATAATCAGCCACCTTGCCTTGTCCGTAAAGCGGAATGACCTTTGATGTGATCTCTGAAATGATTTGGGAATAATCCATGAAGTGCGTCTAAAAGTAGGATCCTTGAATGATCAATGCGCTTGGAAAGGCCTGTTGAAAAACTACCTTTGCGGCCAAATTTTTTCAGCGCTCAAACATCCGAAATAAATTCCAAAACAAAACCTTACACTTTCCCATCCATGCTGATCCAAGGTATATTACTGGGCATTTCCCTAAGTTTTTTGATTGGTCCGCTGCTGTTTGCCATTGTGGAAGCAGGGATTAGCCAGGGATTTAGAGCAGGCGTATCCGTTGCGGCCGGAATTTGGTTCAGTGATATATTGTATGTTTTTGCAGCATTTTATGGTATTGAGGCAATAGAAGCGTTGGTTGCGCTTCCAAACTTCAAACTTTGGTCCGGCCTTCTTGGCGGCTTGCTCCTCACTGGTTTTGGTGTTGGAAGTCTGCTGAAATCCGAGTCCTCCAACCAATCTTCCCGGAATGACATTTCGGGGCACAGCCCTTCAAGCCCTGAAAAAGAATCTTCCCGGATTAACACTCCGGGATACATAAACATCTCAAAATCCCCCAAATCCTATCTGTGGTGGTGGATCAGGGGCTTTCTGGTAAACACCATCAATCCCGGGACGGTGTTCTTTTGGTTGGGTATTGTGAGTGCCGTAGTAATTCCGAGTGGTTGGTCCAAGTCTGAAATGCTCATCTTTTTTGGGGGCATGTTGACCACGCTGGTGGTGACCGACACCCTAAAAGCCTGGGGAGCCAAAAAGCTCCGCCAATTCCTGACACCGAAGCACATCAGACAAATTCAGCTCGGTATTGGCTGGTTAATGATCGGTTTTGGCATCTTTTTAGGCGTTCGTGCGTTCTATTAAAAGGTGATTCCAAACTACTACTAACGTCATTTTTAAGCATTTCGTGAAAATACCAGGAATGAACCACTCAAAGTCCTGATTTTTGTCCTGCCGTTTATTAAGCATAGCTATCAAACTTCCATGATCATGCGCAAATTATGCACATTTCTGCTCGTTTTCGGGCTTTTTTCCAATCTTTTTGGCCAACAAAACTTCTGGTCGCCTGTGGCAAAAAACGCCATGTCGCTGACGGAGAATGCCATTTTAAAAACTCAGCCTACTCAATTCCATGGCTACACCCTGAATTATACCGGGATAGCCAACTTTCTCCGGAATGCTCCGATGGAGTATACTCCTTCAGCTCAGCGTCAGGCACTCCTGCTTTCACTTCCGTTGGCTGATGGGAAACTGCACACCTTTAAAGTGTGGGAATCACCAGTGATGGCTCCGGCCCTCGCTGCCAAGTTTCCTGAAATTAAAACCTATGCAGGTGAAGATGCAGACGGTACTGGCCTGACGCTCCGACTGGGTCTGGGAAGCAAAGGCTTTCACGCATTTATATTCTCTCCACAAGGACAAGTACAGCTGATTACCCCTTATGCATCCGGTAATCAACCGTTCTATATGGCGTATCACCAGCAGGATTTACCTAAAACTCAGGCAAATGCGGAGGTTCAAAGTCTCTGCGGCGTAGATGATGAGTTCCTGAATGCAACCTATCATCATGTAGCTCCCCAAAACCAGCCTGCTGCAGATCGTGGCAATACAGATCTGGTTGTGGTTAAAAAATACCGTTTAGCAGTTACTGCCCAAGGCGAATACACCCAGTATCACGGTGGCACTGCGCCGCTGGTAATGGCCGCTATCACGGAAGCGGTTAACTACATCGTAGCCATCACAGAGCGCGATTTTTCTGTGCGCATGGAGCTAATCCCCAATAACGATACACTGATCTATTATGATCCGGCAACCGACCCGTTCACAGGGCCGCTGATTCCTAACTGGATTGGCGACAATCCAGCAGCAACAAACAGTCGTGTTAGTGTAAACAGCTACGACATTGGACACCTGTTTGCCCGGGTAGCCAACCCAAGTGGTGTGTATGTGGCCGGACAAGCTTCGCTGGCCGGTGTTTGTGCCCAAATTCAGAAAGCCGTGGCAGGTTCTTCACTTCCGAATCCTGAGGGCCCGGATTATTATTTGATTATTGCACACGAAATGGGTCACCAATTCTCGGCTACCCACACTTTTAATACTTGCCCTCCTGCTCAGGATGCCCAAACACCCGGTACTGCTTATGAGCCTGGTGGTGGTTCTACTATTATGAGTTATGCCACTACTTGTTCTCCGGATATTGTGGATGATCGCGATCCGTTCTTCCATGTGGCTAACCTGGAGCAGGTAAATAATTTTATTACCGTTGATAATGGCCGATTGTGTGCGGAATTGATCCCTACCAATAACCATTACCCCGAAGTGGAAATCCCATTAGAAAACAATTTCTTTATCCCGATCAGCACTCCGTTTGCCCTAACGGCTCTGGGTACCGACGAGGATAACGACAACCTGACCTACAGCTGGGAAGAGTTTGACCTCGGCCCATCCATGCCTCTTGGCCAGGCTACTGGAAGTTCGCCCCTATTCCGTTCATTTCCTCCATTGAACGTTCCAACGCGCACCTTTCCGGCAATGAATACCATCGTGTCTAACTCCAATAACTCTGCTGAACTATTGCCAAATTATGGCCGTGACATGAGGTTTAAGATTACGGTTCGCGACAATGCTCCGGGAGTGGGTGGCACGGCCATTAGTGATGTACGGTTTAAGGTAGCAGCAGGCGCCGGTCCATTCCGTTTAACGTATCCTAATAGCGCATCCCTGATCTGGAACGTTGGTGAATACCAGACCGTTACCTGGGATGTGGCCAATACAAACCTGAGCCCGGTGGTTTGCCAAAAGGTGAACATCCTGATGAGCACAGATGGTGGTTTTACTTACCCGATTACCCTGGCTGCCAATCAGCCAAATATTGGTCGGGCTTGTATTCAGGTGCCTGATAATCCGAGTACCACAGTGCGATTGAAAGTTGAGGCGGCCGACAATATTTTCTTTGATATATCCAACGCGAATTTCAAAATCGTTCAGGCCACTACCGGAAGTTTTGCTTTTTGTCCGTCGACCATGATCGATTATGTGTGTTTGCCGGAGGCATTTATTGCCGACATCAATACTTCTGCGGTGGGTGGTTTCAATAACATGATTGACCTGTCGATCAGCGGTTTGCCCAATGGAGCAACAGCTTCATTCAGTCCTAATCCGGTTATGGCCGGACAGACATCCGTGATGACTGTGAATATTCCGGTGAATGCTACAGAAGCTACTTTTGATGCGGTTGTTTCGGCTGTTTCCAATGGTGTAACGCAAACCTCCACCATTACACTGACCACGGTTAGCAACGATTTTTCCGCCTTTGCACCTACCACACCTGCCAATGGCGCTTCCGGTATAAATCCGAATCCGTTGCTGAAATGGACCGGAGCTGCCGATGCCAATGCCTATGATGTACAAGTGGCATCCAACCCATCTTTTGCCGCGAATACCCTGGTAGAGGTGAAAGAAAACTGGCCAATTACCCAATATCAGGTAACCACCAACCTCACGGAAGGCGGCGTTTATTTCTGGCGTGTGCGTGCTAAGAATGACTGTGGCGGGGCTGTTTGGTCTGAACCACAGGTATTTGTAGTGAGCGTATTGAGTTGCGTACAACTTTCTGCCAACGACCTTCCTCAAAATATCACGCCTAATGGCACTCCAACCATTGAATCAAAAATAAATCTGCTATCCGGAGGTACTGTTAGTGATATTGACGTGAAAAAGGTGCAGGGTTTTCATGATTATTTCAAGGATCTTGAAGTTCGCTTGATCAGTCCTGCAGGCACGAACGTATTGTTGTTCAAAGACCGATGCGGCAGTTTCAGCGGCAGTTTTGATGTTGCATTTAATGATGGGGCAGCCGCTATTTTCTCCTGCCCACCGCCAACAAATAATGCCGAATCCAAGCCTGCCGGTTCTCTGAGCACTTTCAACGGTGAAAATGCCACCGGCATCTGGACCTTGCGGGTGAAAGACAACACCATCAGCGCGGGCGGTTCGATCCAGGCGTTTGCCATTCAAATCTGCTCCAATGAATCTACTAACCCGCCAGTTATTACGGTTAATAATCCATTGCAGCCAGCCTCGGGCAGTAATGCTACCATCAGTACCGCATTCCTGAAATCGGAAGATGGTAACAACACAGCAGACCAGCTGGTGTACACCCTGATGACGCTGCCACAAAATGGCACACTACAACTATATTTTGGTGATGTACAGATTGGCACGCAGTTCACACAGGCGGATATTGACAATGGCGGTTTGATCTACTACGATTTTGGACTGAACGCCGGTTCTGACGAATTCCAGGTAGTTGTTGCCGACGGCGAAGGCGGCATGGACCAGGGTACTTTTGTTGTATCCCCAACAGTTGGCACTCAAAATCCGCTCGGCGGCTTGTCGTTCCATGTAGCGCCCAACCCGGCAAATGATGTACTCCAGCTTATCGTGAATGAAATGCTGGAAGAAGATGCACAGGTTAACCTGTATAACACCGCCGGCCAGATTATGAAAAGCTGGAATATGGCTGCGGGTACCACTCAGATTACTCTTCAGATTCAGGAGCTGCCAGAAGGTGTTTATGCGCTTTCTGTGGCTAATGGTGCAGTGCGTGGGGTGAAGAAAGTGGTGAAGCGGTAGAAGGGTTTGAAGTGGCATAACTTATATCATTCATATCAGGGGGCTTTCGCTTTTGGCGGGAGCCCCCTGTTTCAATATCCAATATCCAATATCCAATGTCCAAGTGGTGCGCCTGCCTGGTATCAGCACATTTGTTTAATTATTCACGCATGACTGGCTAAACAGGCGTGCAATGTCCCTCCAATGTGCTGATACCAAGCAGGCGCACCACTTGGACATTGGACATTGGATATTGGATATTGGACATTGGACATTGGACATTACCTTTGCGCATGCTTAGCATCTGCATTACGTGCCAGGCATCTTCCACATGCCCATTGACATCGGTTTTATTGCCTTTTTTGCATACGGTTTCTGGCAGGGGTATTCCCGGGGGATTATCGGCACTGTTTTTAACGTGTTGATGTATATTTTTGGATTTGTACTGGCTTTCAAGATGGCGCCTACGACCACGTCTATTTTGCAAACCATGTTTCATTCAGAAAACCCGTCGATGTTCCTGTTTGCCTTTATGACAAATCTGGTTATTTTGATGCTGTTATTCAAATATGCCGCAGCCGGTTTGGAAGGTGTATTGCGGATGGCTTATCTGGGTGTGATCAATCAGGCGATGGGTGGTATGGCGATGGGCGGTTTTATGGTGCTAATTTACAGTGTGCTGGTTTGGTTTGCTGTAAAGGTTCAATTTGTAAACGAGGCTACCATTGCAGAATCCAGAACCTATACCTTGCTGGAACCATTGCCCGGGCGCGCTAAAAATTTTGCGATCCGGATGAAACCATTTGCCCTGGATGTTTGGGGCACTTCCATGAACTGGATGGATCGGCTGGAGCAGTACGGTGTTCAGAAAACTGAGGTCAAAGACAATAAAAACTATCGTCCACCCGACGATTTTAAAGCCATTGAAGAAGATCCGGCTTCCAGTCCGCGCACACAACCTGCTGCCAAACCCCGGCCAATTCTGGAAGACAGCGATGGCATTGAAGAATAACTTTTTGCTAACAACCAACGAAACAACCGGGTTGTTACGTTAATGGTCTGTTCCGTCATAAAGACGAAACAATCCTCCCATGATGAAACAGTTTGGATTTTTTCTGATACTATGTTGTTTGGCTTTTCCGGCGATGGCACAGTTAGCCCGTCAGGATACCATGCCCCGGCAGGGTGCATGGGCCACATTGGAAATTGTAAATGGTGACAGCACCTTTTTGATGTCTTTGGCTCCGGCACGCATTGTGTCTAAAAGGCAATTTAAGGATTTGGAAGAGCAAAAACAATTCAGGCGTTATGTCTGGGCAGCCAAACGAGTTTACCCTTATGCCCTTCAGGCAGTGGCTTTATATGAGGACATGGAGGAAGAGACAGATGGGATGAACCGCCGCCAACGCAAACGCCATATCAAACATGAGCATAAGGAACTGAAGGAAGACATGACCGATCGGATGAAAAATCTGTCTAAAACAGAGGGAAAAGTGCTGGTGAAAATGATTGAACGGGAGTTGAATATGCCTTTTTATGAGGTCATCCGCACCACACGCGGCACAGCTACCGCTGCCTATTGGAATACCATGGGTAAAATCTGGGGTTATGACCTCAAACAAGGATACCGCCATGGAGACGATCCGTTGCTGGATGAAGTGTTTATTGATTATGATTTTGGGAATCCGCTGCGCTGATCATCCACAAAATACATCGCAATTTCCCCCTTATTCTTGGCTGGTAGTTTCCCGCGGAAAGTGCAGGGAATTTGCTCCTTCACTTGTTCCCAGGTTGTTTGTGAAATATTAATCTGTCCTGGTTCGCTGCTTTGTTCCATACGGGCTGCCGTATTTACCGTGTCGCCCCAGATGTCGTAGGCAAATTTATGACTGCCTACTACCCCGGCCACTACCGGCCCGGTGTGGATTCCGATACGCATCTCAAAAAAAGGTTTGCCCATGGCTGAACGGCGTTCCGCCATATCGCGGATGGCCTGCTGCATCTCCAGGGCTGCTTTGACGGTATCCAGTGCGTGGGTTTCATTAGGTTCCGGCAAACCTCCCGCGCACATATAGGCATCTCCGATGGTTTTGATTTTTTCCAGTTTGTGCCGTTCCATGATGGCATCGAAGGTTCGGAAATATTCGTCGAGCTCTTTAACCAATGCCTCCGGTGACATACGCTCGGCAATGCGGGTGAAGTTTTTGAAATCGCTGAATAACACTGTTACTGATTCATAGTGCACCGGTTTCACCACGCCATCCGTTTTAAGTTCTTCGGCGGTTTTTTCCGGCAGGATGTTTTTGAGCAGGTTATCTGCACGTTGTTTTTCTCGTTCAATGGCTTCGTTTTTGGCTGTCAGCAGTCGGTTTGCACGTGCGCGCAATCGGTTGCGGCTGAACAATAGTCCTACCAACAGGATCAGCAGCACGGCGCCACCCATCAAGGCATTCCGGAAAGTACGCGCCGTGGCCAGTTCTGCTTCCCGAAGCGCGGTGTTTTGGCGCTCGCGGTCGAGGGCTTGTTGTTTTTCCTGGGCCTGTGTATTGGCTAGCTGGGTTTCAATGCCTTGCGTCCGTTGTTCATCAATTAATTTGTAACGCAGTTCATTGAACTTTGTCTGGTACTCAAAAGCTCTCCGGTAATCCTTTACGGTTTCATAATATCGCACATAGTCTTTGTAGGCCCCCATAAGCATATTATTATTCCCAATTTTAACCGCAAGGGCCTCATATTTTTGCAAGTACGTCAACGATTCACGCAGTTTCCCTTTTCTGTAAAGCACATCGTTCAGGGTATTGTAGGTCTCCATCAGGCCAGGCTCATCTTCCAGTTCAAGGCGGATTTTTTCTGATTCCCGAAGGTATTTTAAGGCTTCATCAAACTGCTCCAGGTGTTTGTATGCATCTCCCAGGTTGTTGCACACATTGCCCACAGCCGACTGATCGTCCAACTCGCGGAAAATCTTGAGCGCTTTCAAGTAATAGTCTACAGCCAGTCTGGATGTGTCCTGGTTACCCATTTCATCCAACGCATTCCCCAGATCATTGTATCCGTCGGCAATATCAAAGGGATCGTCCAGCTTTTCGCGTAATCTTAGCGACTTTTCATACCATTCTCTAGCCTTGCTAAACTGATCCTGATCAAAGCGATTGTGCCCGATCTGGGTATAAATCTTGAACAAAGTGATTAGATCGCCCTGATTTTCTACCAATAACCGCGCTTTATTGAGTTCGGAAAAAGCATCAGGGTAGGCGCCTCCTGTGGACAACACCCCGCTGATATTGGTATAGGCGCGTGCCATGCGGAGGGTGTCTTTCAGCGATTCAAACACGCTTAAACTTTCCCGGTAATATTGGATGGCGACGGCAAGTTTCCCGGAGGATTCATACACATTGCCCAGGTTGGTCAGGCTTCGGCCGATTCCACTCTGATCGCCCAGTTGGCGACGCAAATCCAGCGCTTTTTGGTAATTAACCAGCGCCAGTGAATCCTCCCCTCTGATTTCTGCCAAAACGCCCATGCCATTCCAGGCGTTGGCTTCTCCTTTGGTATATCCAAGTTTTTGGGCTAAAGCCAGGGCTTCCTGTAGCCGGGTTTCTGCTTGTTCCGTTTCTGTTTCGGTAATTTCCCATGCATAATCTGTTAGCAGCGTTACCCGATGGGTGTCTTGTGGGGCTGTTTTCAGCAAATTAGCTAAGGAATCTGCTGGATTTTGTGCGCCCAATGAGAGAAAACACCCCGTTACCGCGCAGAGCAACAGATGCCTGAGCCAGATGAAAATCATGGTATGAATGCCTGAAAGATTCACGCCGGCAAAAGTGGGATTATTTCCGGATTTGTTGGTATATGGATTACATCAGCTTATACTCTAAGCAATTCCTAATCCAACAATTTTATCAGCTTATCGTCCTTTGTCTCAGCTAAAAGGATTCCATTTTCTATGAAAATACTTTTTTATCTCAGCATTACAGGTCTTTTTCTTTTTGAACTGGCCAATGTGTATTTCATCATGCCCATGCCCGGTAGTCAGCAGATGAACAGTCTGGACTGGGCCTATTGGCTGTACACATACCGGTGGCTGTTTCGCGGAATATTGCTGGGCTTGTGTTTGCTTGGCGCCAGATCTGCCTGGGCAGCACACGGATGGAAATCACTGATCGTCTTGCTGCCAATAGGCGGAGCGGTGTATATGTTCAACATGGTTATGGCAGCCGACCATATGTTTTACCAGCCCCGCACGCTGCAAATGGCAGATGCAGCATCCAATAAAGTGCCTTTGCACAAATTGGTGTTGGGCGTTAGTGTAAACGGTGCAGAAAAGGCCTACCCGATCCAGTTCTTAGGTTATCATCACCAGGTAATGGACACCCTTGGGGGCAAGCCCGTGATGGTTACTTATTGTACGGTTTGCAGAACCGGTCGGGTATACTCGCCAGAAGTAAACGGGCATTTGGAGTCGTTCCGACTGGTGGGTATGGATCATTTTAATGCCATGTTTGAAGATGCTACCACGGGTAGCTGGTGGCGTCAGGCTACCGGAGAAGCGGTGGCAGGGCCACTCAAAGGGCAGGTATTGCCGGAAATACCCAGCGAGCAAACCAGCCTGGAAACCTGGCTCAAATGGCATCCGCAGAGTCTGGTAATGCAGCGGGACCCGGAGTTTCAGGAAGAATATGACAGCATGGACACCTATGATCTGGGCATTGGACGAGGCAAACTGACGAGAACCGATACGGCTTCCTGGCAGGATAAATCCTGGGTAGTGGGCATTGCCTTTGATCCGCAACACGCTAAGGCATTTGATTGGAACCGGCTAAAAAAGGAGCGGATCATTCACGACCAGATTGGGAACCATTTGGTTTTGGTGGTATTAGGCTCAGATAACGTCAGTTTCCAGGCATTTAACAGAAGAAATGATCAGGGGCCATTTGCCTTGCGACAAGATACCCTGACTTCGGATGGCAAAGCCTGGAACCTGTTGGGGCAGCCACTTACGCCTGAAACAGATGCCTTAACCAGGGTATCTGCCTGGCAAGAGTTTTGGCATAGCTGGAAAACGTTTCATCCGTATACGACAAAATATTAGAGGCTACTGGCTGAAATAATTGTTCATTAACCATCATGGGAAATATGGTTTGATTTCCAAATTCCAGTACCTTAGCGGCAAATTTTCGCTAAACTGATTATGCTGAACAAACGCATTCGTAAAGTTGCCGTTCTTGGCTCCGGTCTTATGGGTACCGGTATTGCTGCTCATCTGGCTGGTTGTGGCCTGGAAGTTTTACTCCTTGACCTCCCATCTGCTGAAGGAAATCGCAATCAAATTGCTGCTGATTCTCTTTCCAACGCCCTGAAAGCCAAACCGGCGCCTTTTTACGACACCAAGTTCGCCTCCCGCATTACACTAGGTAACTTTGAGGATGACTTTGCCAAAATCAAGGGCTACGACTGGGTGATCGAGGTTGTCGTGGAGCGTTTGGACATTAAAAAGCAGATCTATGAAAAGGTGGATCAATACCGGGCCAAAGGCTCGTTGGTTACGTCCAACACCTCCGGCATTCCCATCCATCTGATGGCGGAAGGTCGGAGCGAGGATTTCCGCAAAAATTTCTGCGGCACACACTTTTTCAATCCGGTGCGCTATATGCGGTTATTGGAAGTAATTCCTACGGCTGACACCAATCCGGAAGTGGTGGATTTCTTCATGCATTATGGGGATGTCATTCTCGGAAAGCAAACCGTATTGTGCAAGGATACGCCGGCATTTATTGCTAACCGTGTAGGTGTGTATGCCATGGCTAAAATATTCCAGCTTACGCATGAGCTGGGACTGGGCATTGACACCGCTGATGCGCTTACCGGCCCGGCCATTGGCAGGCCAAAAACCGGAACCTTCCGTTTGGCGGATCTGGTAGGTATGGATACAGCCGTGCATGTGATCAACGGCATGAAGCAAAACTGCCCGGATGACGAGCAGATCTCGAAAATGAGTGTTCCTAAGTTTTTGAATTTCCTGGTGGAGAACAAATTCTTTGGCAATAAATCCGGACAAGGTTTTTACAAAAAAACAGCTGAAAAGGACGCCAAAGGTCGGCCGGTTATTCTGGCCCTCCATCTGGAATCCCTGGAATATGCGCCTTCCCAGAAAGAAAAACTGCCTATTCTGGATACCCTCAAACAAATTGAAGAGCTTCCTCGCCGGATGAAAGCCATTTTCAATGGTTCAGATAAAGGCGCCGAGATGCTGCAAAAATCGTTTCTGGGATTGTTTGCCTATGTCTCAAACCGCGTTCCGGAAATTTCCAACACGGTTTATGCCATTGATGATGCCTTGCGCGCCGGATTTGCGTGGGAGGTAGGTCCTTTCCAGTACTGGGATATGGTGGGTGTAGCAGAATGTGTGGAACGCGCCGAAAAACAGGGAGAAAGTATTGGCGGGTGGGTGAAAGACATGCTGGCTGCCGGCAACACCTCATTTTACAAAACGGAAGGTGGCAAACGCTTGTGCTACAACCCATTAACCAAACAATATGAGGTAATGCCAGGTGGGGAATCCTTCATCATTCTGGATGCCTACCGAGCTAACAAACCCGTTTACACCAATCCTGAATGTACCTTGCACGATATTGGCGACGGGGTGCTTTGCCTGGAGTTCCACTCCAAAATGAACGCCATTGGCGAGGGTATTTTGCGTGGCATCAATGATTCCATCCAGATTGCAGAAGAACAAGGCTGGAAAGGCATTGTCATTGGTAATAACGCCCAGCAATTTACCGTTGGCGCCAACCTGATGATGGTAGCGATGATGGCTTTCGAGCAAAACTGGGATGAACTGAACATGGCAACGAATGTGTTCCAGCAGACCTCCATGCGGATCCGGTACTCGGCTATTCCCGTGGTTATTGCCACCCAAGGGTATGTATTTGGAGGTGGCTGCGAGTTTTCCATGCACGCTGATTCGGTCATTGCTGCGGCAGAAAGCTATATTGGACTCGTGGAAGTGGGCGTGGGCATTATCCCCGGCGGTGGTGGCACCAAGGAGTTTGCGCTGCGACTCTCCGATGAGATTTCCCGGGAAGGGGATGTGCAGATTCCACGATTGATTGACCGATTTAAGACCATTGCCACGGCCCAGGTGGCCACTTCAGCCTACGAAGCATTCAACTATGGCTACTTGTTGCCACAAAAAGACGCAGTAGTGCATAATACAGCCCGCAACATCAGCGAAGCTAAAAAGAAGGTGTTGGAACTTGCCGCTGATTATGTGATGCCTATACAGCGAAAAGACATCACCGTTTTGGGACGTACCGGATTAGGCGCGCTGTATGTGGCAGCGCACTCCCTGAAACTGGGCAATTATGCCAGTGAACACGACATCAAAATTGCCCAAAAAGTAGCCTGGGTGTTGTGTGGCGGGGATCTGACGAGTCCACAACAGGTGAGTGAACAATACCTGTTGGACATTGAACGGGAAGCGTTCCTTTCCTTGTGTGGCGAACAAAAAACATTGGAACGGATACAGTATATGCTGGAAAACGGCAAACCTTTGCGGAATTGATATAACTAACTAACGTCGGAAGGGTTTAAAACCCTTCCGACGTTACGAAACCCTTCCGACGTTACGGTATTTAATCAAATTCAATTTCGAACTTTTCCAAATCCGGCAACACCTGGATAGGCAAATGGAAGTTTTCAAAACTTTCAACGCCACCAAACCACTCCAATGTTTCTGCTCTGCTGAGTTTGGTGTCCAATTTTGACAGGTATGTATGGTAGGAGGAATAGGGATACTCTCGAAAGTCTTTTACAAATTTATGCTTTTGCGGGTTAGTATGGATATAATAGACCAATTGAACAAAGTAGTTTTCGTTTTCAACTGGAATTCTCCTAAACAGTTCTTCAAAAAGCCCACTGGTTCGATTATATGCCTTATTAATAGACTGGGTATAACTATTGAATAATTTTGAGAATTGGTTGCTAATGTGTTTATTTGCGATCATGTCAAGATCTTTGTGATGAATAACGTCGGAAGGGTTTTGAATAACGTCGGAAGGGTTAAAAACCCTTCCGACGTTTACATTACGAATCACATCCTCCGCATCCCGTGTTCGCACCAGCAGATGAAAGTGATTTTTCATCAAACAATAAGCGTAAGTTTCGGCAACAGGATGGATGTACTTTGCATATTGCCGCAAGAAAAATCTGTAGTTGCGAGGTTCTTTAAAAAGGTCTTCTCCATTTATACCACGGTTATAAATGTGATAAAAGGTGCCGCAATGCATGGAAGAAGTGTGTTTTTTCATGGTAAATAGTTTTCAGATGGTTAGAAATTGCAATACCTGTCATGTCCAAGTTTTAATCACTTTAGACTTAGCCTAGCTCGTGTTAGACACACGCTAATGCACTTTTAAATTACCTCTTTTTTTTGACTTTGCCAGAAATTTTATCCCTTAAAGTCATTGCTACCGATCCACTATGACTAAATCCACCGCCAATTTCCTTTCCACCCTTGGCCACCCCTTCGTGCTGTTGCCGTTGGTGTTCGCTTTTCTTTCTGTGCACCAGGTAGGTTTTGAGCGTGCCTGGCCAACCCTTCTGGCTATTGTTGGATGTCTGGCAGCGATGGGCATATTTCTTTTTTTCAGGAAAAGGCAGGGAAAAATCTCCAACTGGGATGTTTCCACCCGTAGTGAACGCTCGCGCAATATTTATCTGCCGGTATTAGTATTGGTATTGCTGATAGCCACGCTTTTGTATGTTTCTCAACAACCTTTTTGGGGAGAGACCCTGTTTTTTGGGTTGATGATGCTCACCTGCTATGCCATCAATGCCCGGTTAAAGATTTCTCAGCATACCCTTATGGTATTTTATCTAAGCATGCTTCTTTTG
>JBIKUE010000072.1:0-26221 GCA_044347755.1 Saprospiraceae bacterium | reverse complement strand
ATTTTTAAAGCAAATTCAAGCTGAAAAAAGTGTTCAGTTTGCTCCGGAAAAATGACCGCTTTTGACCCTGAGTTTACTGTTCACTTTCACCGGATTTTACTGTCCACTTTGCGCCGGATTATGCAGATTTGCGCAGATGAACCGCAGATTGCGCAGAGGCGTTGGGCATGGCTTCATATTGCAAGCTTGGCGGCAATCCACGTTGTTTCCAGCATGCGCCGGTCTGTTTTACCCAAACCCTCACCGTGAGTCATCAAGCCCAACGCCTTCTGCGCAATCTGTGGAAAAATCAGCGAAAATCTGCGGGAAAACCAGCTGGAGAAAGGTTTCCCGCAGCTTACTTCAGCTTCAAAAACGGCCGCTCTATCAGCACCCAGCTGATGCGGGCCAGTAAATAAGTGCCGCCAAAGGCCAATACAATATACGCGCTCTGGGCCAGCACCGGATGCCAGCCACTGTGCAGCAGCCAATCGCCAAAGCCGCGTTTCCAGGCGTATTCAAACATGTTCTAATGCTGAAGTAAACTATACATCAAAAAATCTTTTCCATCGGTTGCTATAATATTTTTTCCATCGGGCGACATCGTAAAGTACCGTCTGAAAAAAATGTCCTTAAGTGCTTTTGCATTGGGGGAATCCAATATTTTTTTGGGTTCCCCAGTCGATTTCTGAATAATATACCATTTACCCGTTGATCCTCCAACAACATGAATAAAATAGTCGCAGGAATAAACTCGGCTGGGGGTGCCACCAACTTTTGATTTCCATATAATTTTTCCATTTACTTTGTTAATTTTGTATAAATAACCGTCTTCCGACGGGAAATAAATAGCGTCATAATCGAATGTCAAATTTGAAGTGAGCATGTCTCGAGGTAAAGCAATCTGCCAAATTAATGTTTTTTCAATCAGATTGTAACAATACAATTTTTCATGGCAAACTATATATATATTCTGAGCCTCATAATCAATAAGCGGCTGTTTCGTTATTCCTCTTACTTCCGGGCCTTCTTTTTCAAGAGTGTCTACTTTAATAATTTTTTGCTCTTTGATATTATAAAATGCCAATACAGCCGAAGATTTATTGGTAGTCGAGTTCAATAATGTCTTGCAAAACACCAAATTTTCAATATTTTTTGAGTTATTTCCATCTGGAGCAGGGGTTCTCAATGAGATTCGAAGATCTGAAAATTTAGGGATAGCATAGATAGGTTTCAATTTGCCCGTCAGGCAATCTGTTTCCATTACCAAAATGCTATCTTTGGTGTAATAGGACCGGAAAGCCTTGCTTGGGTATCCTTCATAAAATAATTCAGCTGACTCCCCAAAAGCATTTTTCCATACAAGGTTGCCGGTATTTAAATTAATCGCTACAGCGGAAGCATCTATTGGTAGTACAAGTATAGAGTCATAGACAAAAGGCTTTAAGTTATAATACAACTGCACATCTGAAGTGTCTGTATAAGTCCATGTAACATTTCCTTCTGTTTTTGACAAGCAAACCATTTTCCAGCCGCCTGCTATTAAATTTTGTGTTATAATAACCTTATCTTTATAAAAAATCGGATAGATAGATTCGATTTGTGACTGCCCAAAGGGGTTCTTTTGCCATAGAAGTGACGGGGTAACCTCAACGGGGATATTTTTGCAAGTCCAAAATAGCCAGGCTACAATTAGAAAAAGAACCATTCTGATTACCATCATAACAGCGGTAAAGTTATATTAAAGGGCCAGGCCATATGACTGGACATGTTGAGGCCTCGTTGGTTATTGAGCCTACGAGGCCTCAACTCAAAATATCTACAGATTATTTTGGTACTTGAAATGCCGGCCCGGCACCCCCATTAAACAAATCGACAAAAGCATCTTTAATAGGCTGCTGGTTCCAAAATTGTTCCTGAAAATGATTCACTTTTTTTGCTTCATAGGTTTTGGCAGCGCCAGCTAAAAGCTGCTCTGTTTTCGATAAAAGTCCATCATGAGGTTCAAATTGATAATAGGTTTCCGTCCAGGTACGTACACAGGGCCATTCTAGTGTCATACACCAGGAAAAGCAATATCCTTGCACTTGGCTGTCAGGTTCACCATAACAGGTTTCACAACAGTCATATTCTTCTGTATAAGTTTGGGTGACAGGAGTATACCCATCACTTACGATCAAATTCCAGTACCCGTTCAAGCCCTGATGAACCATCTCGCACTCCAGGAGCTCTGCCAGTTCTTTATCACGGGTACGAACAGCTTTAATTCCTTCATGAATGGATTTTATTGATTTAGATACTCCTTCTGCAATATTAGATCCGGTTGGTTTTAGAAACTTTCCCACCGCTTCAGCAGCAGTTATTACAGATTGGATAATGCCGTCTATATAGGCGTCGTTTATTATTTTTTTACGGTCGGCTATTTCATCTTTATAACATTCCAGATACTCGATATCGCTTCCTTCCAGGACCCCTTGAGCCCTTGAGCCAAGTACACGGCTAAGCGTTAATGCATCTTCCGATTCATTTCCCCATATTACGGCATAAGGAATAGTAGGAGTGCCAAGGCCCGTAATTACAGGACTATTGGGCAAGTATTCTCTATATTTTTGTTCATAGGCATTTACATCGTTCACCCATTTTTGAAAGGCTTCAACAATCTTACATGCATTACAATTGGTTGCATTTGACTTAAAGGCTAAAACTTGATCAACAAGCAATGTCATGTCATTTTGGCCATTGTTGGGCAACATTTTTCCCAGTACTTTGGAACCTTGGTTTGGTACACCGTCAAGGATTATTGCCGACAAACGACTGTTCGTTGCTTTTGTCATTTGTCTTAGAATTATGCCACCGCCATCATGCCCAATACCCAATACGTCATTCATGTTCTGGCTTTCAATACTAGTATTCATCGAACTGGCCGAATTAATCACACCATCGTTTTGTGGAGCATAATTAAAAGTAGAAGCTTGGATAAAATCATATCCTTCGTTTTGGGCCGCAGTAATCGCTTTTTCCCAACGAGAAGAAGTTGCGCCAATTCCGCCTAGCCATACAGTATTCCTATTTTGAGCGCTTAGGTCTCCAAAGAGGGTGATTGTCAAAAGAAAGAGTATATTTTTCATGGTAAAGATTATTGGTAAGAGATGTTGAAATTATCAAAAGTGGAGTATTGCTGAACCCACATGGGTATTTCTCCTTGAATAGATGTCATTCGTGATTCCATAAAAGCGCGTCGTACTATTGGATTCGTTGCATTTCCGTCAACATCAAGCATAGAACGAGACTGCATAACACCTGAGGCATCGTAAAACATATTTCCCACAGCCGCTCTGGTAGTTTTGTCTATAACCTGAATACAATGTGATCCATCAGGGTTGTTTAATCGAATAGAGACCAAATTATTCGCATGATTCTGCATGACCATTCCACTGTCGCGCATAATCTGAAGACCTTGTTCAAATTCTATGTCAGTTAAAGACTTTCTGTTGGCTACCATATCCACGATTTTCGTAATGGCATTTGCATCGCTACTATGTGATACGCTCCGAATTAAGTTATTTGCTTCATCGTAATAACTTGCTGTTCCATTTGAGATGATAAGGCGATGATGATCAGGTTGTAAATAACCATCGGCAATATTACTTGGATATACGATAGGGTCATGTGGCGTTAATCTGGTTATAGCCATCTCTTTTTGATTGCCAGCCTTATAACTTGCCTCAATGGCATAACGCTCTCGATGGGGGATCGCCATAATTTCATCAATCGGAGCAAGTAACGCCTCGTCTGAACTATTTACCGTTCGCGCAGAGGTAGTTGTCTCTACTTCAAAACTAACAAAAAGTATGCTTTGGGAACGATCCAAAATTGTTTTGGGCAACCCTGGTGGGTTTACTATATCTTTTTTGCAAGCGCTCTCCAATATTAAGACCAGGCAGCCTGATAAAAGAATAGTGATGGATGCCAAATTCAGGATTCTTTTTTTGATCTTCATAATATAATGATTGAATTGTGAATTGCATTTATAATCCTACTCATCATCATAGACACTCTCATCAGCTCATTGTCTCTGCTGCCAATTAACGATTGTACACCAAGTGTTAATCTTACGTTTGCTATTTTCTACTTACAAATTTGCGGATGTTTGCATTAACTGTCAAGCTTTGCCCTTCCGTTCATCGGAAACTATTCTGTCGGGTATCTGAATCTCAATGCTCAAAGACGCTCAAAACCTTGCTGCACAGAAACCAAAAGTAAGTTCACCAATACTCCTGATCTGTGTGCTTCATACTAATGCCACAAAGATAATAGCATAGTTTTCAAACTTTTCGCGTCATTTCACGTCATTTCGTGTCATTTCACGTCATTTCGTGTCATTTCACGCCATTTCGTGCCAACTCTGACCAACCAAGCTTCTCAAAGATGATTATTTGAACATCGGGAGGGATATGACCACGTGGAATTTTCAAACCGGCTTTATCCAAACGGCGTTGTAAGGTGCGGAGACTTATTTCCATTAAAAGTGCAAGTTCTTCCTTGGTTTTGCCTGTGAGAGAGGATTGGTTCATCATGAAACGTGGTGTTTATTACCATAATAAAGTTAGCTGACACCCAAATTTGGCATAGCTGAGTGTTGGTTAGTGCAAAGGTGCCGGGGGGATGAATAAAAAATAATAACACTTTTTGGCAGGAATTCCCCAAATGCTACCTGGAATTTCACCACTTTTTACAACAAAAAAAATACCCCTCCGGGGGGACTCGGAAGGGCATATCTGGCATTAATGGGTTGGCTCTGGTTATTCAGGGTGCTCCTCAGGCAGGGGCCGGCAACGGATGATATGTGGTGAATGCCGGGAAAGGCTGAACCGTGAACAGATGTTGCTGCTTTTTTCGCATGTAGCATATTTCCCGCAGATTTGCGCAGATGAACCGCAGATTGCGCAGAGGCGTTGGGCATGGCTTCATATTGCATGCTTGGCGGCAATCCACGTTGTTTCCAGCATGCGCCGGTCTGTTTTACCCAAACCCTCACCGTGAGTCATCAAGCCCAACGCCTTCTGCGCAATCTGTGGAAAAATCAGCGAAAATCTGCGGGAAAACCAGCTGGAGAAAGGTTTCCCGCAGATTACTTCAGCTTCAGGAACGGCCTCTCTATCAGCACCCAACTGATGCGGGCCAGCAGATAGGTGCCGGCAAAAGCCAGGATGATGTACGCACTTTGGGCCAATACCGGGTGCCAGCCGCTGTGTAGCAGCCAGTCGCCAAAGCCGCGTTTCCAGGCGTATTCAAACATGTGGTGAAACACATACAGCCCGTAACTGTACTTGCCCAGGTGCTGTAAAAAAGCGCTTTCACACACACGCCGGGTGGCGCCGCGTACATCCGGATTGAGCGCCAGCAAGAGCAGGCAGGCAAACAGGATGGGAGAAAGCGTATATAATCGGTGTTCGGTACCGTGTATGAAAATCTGCAATATTTCCCAGCCGGTCCAGCAAAACAGGATGCGCGCAATCCAGAATTTGAACGGCAATTGTTGAATCCAGCCCAGCCGCAGGGCGGTAGCCACAAAGGCGCCGGCTGTAAGGCCATCCATGCGACAAAAGGTAAACGTATAAGCCGCTACCGAAAATTCATTGCCGGCTACGTGGTCGGTCATGTGGCGCAAGCCGGTGCCCATGGCCAGCAATACCAGACAAAGTATGGCCAGACCGCGCCTGGGCATGTACCGCACCACCAGCGGCCAGAACAAATAAAACTGCTCTTCCACCGCCAGCGACCACAAGTGGTTCAGATTGAACACCACACTGTGCCAAAGCCACTCGTTTTTCAGACCCATGGCTATGTTGGGCGTAAACGTGAAAAACCACACAAAGGAATCGTACCCCTGCAGCCGTTCCGGGGCTTTTTCCACGTACACAATGGTCAACCACGTCACAATCACCGCGAAATAATACAAAGGCAGGATGCGCAACGCCCTGTTTTTATAAAATTTCTGCCAATAATTGGGCTTCTCCCTCGAATCCAGCAAAATACCCGTGATCAAAAATCCAGACAACACAAAAAACAAATCCACCCCCATCCAGCCGTTCTGCACGATGTAAAACGTGCGCTCATCTGCAAAATACTCCCGCATCAAAAAATGACTCAGCAACACGGTTAGAATAGCAATGCCCCGCACCCCGTCCAGCGCCGGAATGTGACCGCGAAAATCTATGACTGAGCTTGTATTGTGCATGGAACACGGATTTTTTTTGGAACGCTGATTGGAACGCGGATTAGAACGCGGATTTTTTTGGAACGCGGATGACGCGGATGACGCGGATTTTTTGGAACGCGGATTGGAACGCGGATTTTTTTGGAACGCGGATGACGCGGATGACGCGGATTTTTAAATTGCCTTCGGCAATTTTTGGATCAAAAAGAACCAAAATTCCAGATTTTCTAAAAAAGCTGCCGAAGGCAGCAGAAAAATCCGCGTCATCCGCGTCATCCGCGTTCCAAAAAAAATCCGCGTCCTCCGCGTTCCAAAAAAAAATCCGCGTCCTCCGCGTTCCAAAAACTCCGCGTTCCAATCAGCGTTCCAGCAACGCTCGCCTGGAACGCACTTTTTCTCCCAGAAATATAGCTGCCTTAAAATCAAAATCTTCCGGCGATTCCGTAGTGAAATACTGCGTTTGCCCGCCTTTGGCGCACACTGCCTCAATTTCCGGGTGCCTATGCAAATAATCCGCCAGGCTGCCGGCCACTATGCTTCCCTGGGACAGCAATTGTACCCGTTCCGGCAAATATTGCCGTATTTTCTTTTCCAGCAAAGGATAATGGGTACAACCCAGAACAATGGTGTCAATGTCTGAAGCGCGCGCCATGAGTTCCCTAAGGTACTTTTCTACGAAATAATCCGCTCCTGGACCTTCATGTTCGTTGTTCTCTACCAGCGGTACCCACATGGGACAGGCTTGTTGAAATACCTGTATATCCGGGAAGAACTTTTGGATCTCAATCACATACGACTGCGAAACCACCGTACCCCGCGTGGCCAGTACCCCCACATGGCGTGTTTTGGTGTACTGCCCCAATATTTCTGTAGTGGGCCTGATAACGCCCAGTACCCTTTTATGCGGAGCCAAACGCGGCAAATCCTGCTGCTGAATGGTGCGCAATGCCTTGGCCGATGCCGTATTGCAGGCCAAAATCACCAACTGGCAACCCATATCGAACAACTGCTGCACACATTCCAGGGTATAATGGTAAATGGTCTCAAAATCCCGCGGACCATATGGCGCCCGGGCATTGTCGCCCAGATAAATATAATCGTACTGCGGGAGCCTGGCGCGGATCTCACGGAAAACGGTGAGGCCGCCGTATCCGGAATCGAAAATGCCAATGGGTGCAGGGGTGATCATCCGCCCATCCGTTTTTTACTCAATTCCGTCAAAAAACGGTTCAATTCATCCACCGAGTAATACAATACTTCTCTTGGTTTGGAACCATCCGCCGGGCCAACAATACCCAGGCCTTCCAATTGATCCATGATCCTGCCCGCCCGGTTGTAGCCAAGCTTCATGCGGCGCTGGATCAAACTGGTGCTGCCATGCTGTGTTTCCACCACCAAACGGGCTGCATCTTCCAGCATGTCGTCCATGTCGGCAAAACTGAATTGTTTGCCGCTCTTGCCATCGCTTTGTTCGCCTTCCGGATGAAATTCCGGCAGGAAGAACGGTTCGGGGAAGCCTTGTTGTTTGGCTATAAATTGGATGACCTTCTCTACTTCCGGAGTATCCACAAAAGCTGATTGCAAACGGATGATATCTCCACCAACAGATAGCAGCATATCCCCCCGACCCGTCAGCTGCTCGGCGCCGCCGGCATCCAGAATGGTACGGGAGTCTACCTTGGAGGCTACTTTAAAGGCAATACGCGCCGGGAAGTTGGCCTTGATCACACCGGTAATGATGTTTACCGATGGCCTTTGCGTAGCAATGATCAGGTGAATACCCACCGCACGCGCCAGCTGCGCCAAACGCCCGATAGGCAATTCCACCTCTTTACCCGCTGTCATGATCAGGTCGGCAAACTCATCAATGATCAACACAATGTAGGGCAGGAAGCGGTGACCCTTGTGCGGGTTCAGCCTGCGCGCCACAAACTTGTCGTTATACTCTGTAATATTCCGCGTTTCAGCCTTTTTGAGCAGGTCGTAGCGCGTTTCCATCTCAATGATCAAAGAATTGAGCGTGTGCACCACCTTGGTGGTATCGGTCACAATCGGCTCGGTTTGATCCGGCAGGAAGCCCAGGAAGTGGTTTTCCAGGTGCGCATACGGGAACAACTCCACCTTTTTAGGGTCGATCAGAATGAGTTTTACCTGCGATGGGTGCTTTTTATACAGCAGCGACATCAGCACCACATTAATACCCACCGATTTACCCTGACCCGTGGCGCCCGCAATCAGCAGGTGCGGCATGCGGGTGAGGTCGGCCACAAACACCTCGTTCTGAATGGTTTTACCCAGGGCAATGGGCAATTCCATCTTGGCACGTTTAAAGCGGTCGTCGGTCAGTACCTCGCGGATACCCACCGTCTGGCGCTTTTTATTCGGCACCTCAATACCAATGGTGCCCTTACCCGGAATAGGTGCGATGATACGAATGCCCAACGCAGATAGGTTCAGGGCAATATCGTCTTCCAGGTTTTTGATTTTGGAAATACGGATACCTTTGGCTGGAATGATCTCGTACAGGGTTACGGTTGGTCCGATGGTAGCCTTGATCTTTTCAATTTCAATTTTGAAATACATCAAGGTTTGCAGGATCTGGTTCTTGTTGGCTTCCAGTTCCTCGCGGTCTACCTCCAGCACGGTATTTTCATGTTCTACCAACAATTGTGAGTGCGGATACTCGTAGTGCGATAGCTCCAGGGTGGGGTCGTAGGGCTCGCTCAGATTGGGGTTGTCTTCCTGAATGACTGTAGTAGGCGGTTTGTAGGATTCCGCTTCATCCGGTGTGACAGGAGTAGGTGGCGCAACCACAATTTCCAGATCCCCTTCGTTGCCGGGCACCAGGGTTTCGCGAGGAGGCGGCGGGTCAGCGAATAACGCAGACCGTTGAGAAAGATCGAGGGAAAGTTGTCCGATGGTTTCAAAATCATCCGTCACCAGCGGTGGGGCCACGGTAGCAGTGGCGGTTACAACCGGTTCCTTTTCTGATGGCTCAATGATTTTATCTTCAAAAATAGAGGTGCGCGGATGACGGGCATTGGTAGCCGGCTTGCGTTTGCCAAAATTGCCACTCAGCAGGTCCGTCCAGGCTTGCTTGGTTTCGTCCCAGAGTTTTTGCCAGGTAAATTCCGTCAGATCGGGGTTATTAGACCACACGAAGGTGGCCACCAGGGCAAACAGCATCAGGGCCAGGGTACCTACTACACCAATAAAGTTCTGGATGTATTCACTGATGGCCTGTCCAAAAACGCCACCCCAGGGGAATTCCAGTTTTTGCAGAAAAAAGGAAGCCAGCACAGAAGCAATGGTCATCAGAATCACAGTACGCTGGAAGGTACTGTTTAGGTATCCCAGCGGTGTGCGCCGGATAAAAGCCAGGCCATATTTATATAATAGGTATACAAACCCAAAGGAAGCCACCCCGAAACCCCAGTAAATAATGGAGTCGGCCAGGAAAGCGCCCAATCTGCCGAGCCAGTTATCCACCGGCACATCATCAAAGAAAACATCCCAGGAAAAACGGAAAACCACATCGTGGTCGTTCTTCCAGGTAAAGAAGTAGGAGGTAAAAGCTATAAAGAAGTAAAACGAAAGAAACAGCAGGAACACCCCGAAGAGTTTGGAAACTCTTTCGCTGTCGAAGTTCATACTGAGTTGTCCGCGTTTTTTGGCTGCCATGCAAAAGGTAGTCTGGTATAATGGGGGGGTGACCTGTTTGGGTTGCGGTTTATTGTTGGTGCAAAAGTAGTTTTGCTGTTTGAACCTTTTGGTATTATTTACGACTTACTTCTTCCGCACCATCATCAACCCGTCCCTCAACGGAAGCAACAGGTTTTCCACCCGCTCATCCTGATGTACAAAATCATTAAAAGAACGCAGCAAACGTGCGGTTTCGTCTTTTTCATTGCCAGAGGCAACTTTGCCATCCCACAACACATTATCGGCCAGCAGTATTCCACCCGGGCGCATTTTGTTCAGGGCGAGTTCGTAGTGCTCCGGGTAGTCCAGTTTGCCGGCATCCAGAAATACCAGGTCAAAAACCTCGTCTAATGCCGGTACGATTTGTGCCGCATCTCCGAAGTGTAGCACGATCTGTTCACTCAGCCCGGCCATTTCCACGTGTTTTCGGATGATGTACCCAAATTCATCGTTGGCTTCAATGGTATGCAACCTGCCCTCAGGCAGTAAACCAGCGGCCAGGCATAGTGCGCTGTATCCGGTGAAAGTTCCGATCTCGAGCACCCTTTGCGGCCGGAGCATCAGGCTAATGAATCGTAGCAACTGGCCCTGGTAGGCGCCGCTCATCATTTGAGGCGCCAGGGTGCGCAGTTGGGTTTCGCGTTCGAGGTGGTGGAAAACGGCATCCAGCGGACTGGTATGCGCCAGGCAATAATCGTATGTTGGATCGTTGTGAGGCATAAAACGGGGGAAAATCCCTTGATTTTAAGTTCCAGGCAAAGGTCGCCCTATTTTTTCCGGAAATTTTTAAAAATTGTTTTTCAGTTTCATTCAGAAGATATACCTTTGCACTCGCTTTTCGAGAGGGGGTCAAATTTCACTCGAAAAACAGTTGTTTGAAAACGAAAAAATAGCTCTAAAGGCTACAAATTACGCCACTGTAGCTCAGTTGGTAGAGCAGCTGATTTGTAATCAGCTGGTCGGGGGTTCGAGTCCCTCCAGTGGCTCTCGTTTTCAAATATATTTTTCTCCTGGTTTTGCTTGAAATATTTGATTTTCAGATCATTCTTCAAAACTAAAATAACACCTTGGGGGTGCCCCGGAGTCGGAGAGCCGGGCCAGACTGTAAATCTGGTGCTTTACCGCTGAGTAGGTTCGAATCCCACCACCCCCACTTTTTTATGGAGTGATGAATTGATCAAGTGTCGCTTCAATTCATCACTTTTTAGCTTTTCATCACTCCATAAAAGCTTGCGGTGGTAACTCAGTTGGTAGAGTGTCAGCCTTCCAAGCTGAATGTCGCGAGTTCGAATCTCGTCCGCCGCTCTAGAATTTTTGAAAGTTTTGTGAAGTGAGAAAGTCGTTCTCTGAATCGCCTGGATACTTCAGTAGTCTTTCAAAATTTTGCTGTTGTAGCTCAGGGGTAGAGCACTTCCTTGGTAAGGAAGAGGTCGTGAGTTCAATTCTCATCAACAGCTCAAAAGAAAGTGATAAGCGGATAATTTTTCAATGTGGTAAAGACAGGTTCAACATGTTATCACATCATCACATTATCAAATTATCACCAAATTAAATCAATTTTTCACTTTAACTTTTAGATTAAAAGTCTTTTCCAATGGCAAAAGAGACATTCCAGCGCACCAAGCCGCACGTAAACATTGGCACGATCGGTCACGTTGACCACGGCAAAACTACGCTGACGGCTGCCATTACTTACGTGCTCTCCAAAAAAGGTCTGGCTAAAAAGACAGACTATGATTCTATCGACGCAGCTCCTGAAGAAAAGGAGCGCGGTATCACCATCAACACTGCACACGTAGAATACGAAACGGGCACCCGTCACTATGCTCACGTGGACTGTCCTGGTCACGCTGACTACATCAAGAACATGATCACGGGTGCCGCTCAGATGGACGGTGCTATCCTGGTTTGCGCTGCAACGGACGGTCCGATGCCACAAACCCGCGAACACATCCTCCTGGCTCGCCAGGTAGGTGTACCTCAGATCGTAGTGTTCATGAACAAGTGCGACCTTGTTGAAGATCCTGAAATGTTGGAACTCGTTGACATGGAACTCCGCGAATTGCTGAGCTCTTATGGCTTCGACGGCGACAATGCAAAGATCATTCAGGGTTCTGCTATCAATGCTCTGGGCGGTAACGACCCAGCTGCTGAAGCAAAAATCATGGAACTGATGGACGCTTGCGACTCTGAAATTCCAGAGCCAACCCGCGAAACTGACAAGCCATTCCTGATGCCTGTTGAAGACGTGTTCACTATCACTGGTCGTGGTACGGTTGCAACCGGCCGTATCGAGCGTGGTGTGATCAACGTAGGCGACGCCGTGGATATCCTCGGTATGCAGGCAGAAGGCGAAATGCTGAAATCTACCATCACAGGTGTGGAAATGTTCCGCAAACTTCTTGACCGCGGTGAAGCTGGCGACAACGCCGGTCTGCTCCTTCGTGGTATCGACAAAGAAGCTATCCGTCGTGGTATGGTAATTTGCAAACCAGGTTCTGTTAAGCCACACAAACACTTCAAGTGCTCTGTGTACGTTCTGTCTAAAGAAGAAGGTGGCCGTCACACGCCATTCTTCAACGGCTACCGCCCTCAGTTCTACTTCCGTACCACGGACGTAACTGGCGACGTGAAGCTTCCGGCTAACGTAGAAATGGTTATGCCTGGCGATAACATCGAACTCGAAGTAAAACTCCTTAACACGATCGCTATGGAAAAAGGTCTGCGTTTCGCTATCCGCGAAGGTGGCCGTACCGTAGGTGCCGGTCAGGTTACGGAGATCCTCGACTAAATACAAGTTATGAGATATGAGGTATGAGATATTTATCGGTTCGCTGTTAAATAACTCATATCTCATAACTCATATTTAACAAAGGGGCATAGCTCAATTGGTAGAGTGGCGGTCTCCAAAACCGCAGGCTGCGGGTTCGAGCCCTGCTGCCCCTGCATAGTTAAACAAGCTGCTTGCTGCTGTTTCGTTCGTTCCCCGTTTCGTGGGCAACGGACTTTTTTAACAACATCAGGCGCCATCCAAGATTAATCATGGAAAAACTTACGCTTTACCTGAAGGAAAGCTACCACGAGTTGACGAAAGAGGTACATTGGCCAACTGCGGCTCAATTGCAGGAAAGCACCCTGGTGGTTTTGACCACCTCTGCTATTCTTGCCCTCATGATCTTCTTCATGGACAACGCTTGCGGTATTATCATCAAGAAAGGAATTTACGGTCTGTAATCACTGATTCTGATCCGATTCCTTATCGTTAATCCTCCACCAAACGTATGAGCCAGGAAAAAGAAACGGCAACTAATGCCGTAGAAGAAAAAAAATGGTATTCTTTGCGTGTCATCAGTGGCAAGGAGAAGAAAATCCAGGAGCGGATTGCACTCGAGGTAGAACGTTCCGGCTGGAAGGACTTTATCTTCAGTATTATTGTTCCTACTGAAAAGGTATATAAAGTTCGCAACGGTAAAAAGGTTATGCAGGAACGCAACCTGCTGCCCGGTTATATCCTTATCGAAGCGTACGGCTCCAAACTGAAGGGCGATGTTGCTAAAATGATCGCCGATGTGACCAATGTGATCCACTTTCTTGGAAAGGAAGATCCACTGCCTATGACTCAGGCTGAAGCAAACCGCCTGCTGGGTAAGGTAGATGAAAGCACAGAATCCGGCGAAACGCTGAGCGAACCATTCCTGGTGAATGAAACGGTCAAAATCATTGATGGCCCGTTCGCAGAATTCGTGGGGGATGTGCAGGAAGTAAACGAAGAGAAAAAGAAACTGAAAGTGATCGTGAAAATTTTTGGTCGCGGCACCGAAGTAGAACTCAACTTTTTACAGGTAGAAAAAATCAGCTAACGCAGCATCGCTTGATGCCTGTTCTCCCAGGCTCGCTTCCACAATAGAGCGCTTGCAGTAGCGGTTTTAATACAAAATCAACAGCGAAGTTTTCACCCGTTGAAAATTTGATACAATGGCAAAAGAAGTAGATGTTTATATTAAACTCCAGGTGAAAGGCGGCCAGGCTAACCCTGCCCCACCTATCGGTCCGGCACTCGGTTCCAAAGGTGTGAACATTATGGAGTTCTGCAAGCGTTTCAACGCGCAGACAACCGAACAAATGGGAAAAATTCTCCCGGTTGTGATCTCGGTGTATAAAGACAAAACCTTTGACTTTATCATCAAGACCCCTCCGGCTGCTATCCAGTTGTTCGAAGCCGCTAAACTGGCTCCGGGTAAAGGTTCTCCGGAATCTAACCGCAAAAAAGTAGGCACCGTTACCTGGGATCAGGTTCGCGCTATTGCGGAAAACAAAATGCCCGACCTCAACTGTTTCACCGTAGAATCTGCCATGAAAATGGTTGCAGGCACAGCCCGCTCCATGGGATTGACGATCAACGGCGACGCTCCGTGGAATTAATGTGGCTAATGTGGTTAATGTGAATAATGTGGTTAAGATGGGTTTCCATCGTTGAGTTACTCATTCCCCACATTCAACACATTCCCCAAATTCCCCACATTTCATAAAGGGAGTCCCGCCCATCGGGACGTTGTACCTTAAACATACATCAATGGCAAAGAAGTTAACAAAAAAACGCAAAGCCGTTGAAGGTAAAGTGGATGCCAACAAGCTCTACTCGCTGAATGAAGCGATGACGCTTGTTAAAGAGGTTAACACTACCAAATTCAACGCATCGGTTGACGTGCACGTTCGCCTCGGGGTGGACCCACGTAAAGCCGACCAAGCTCTCCGCGGCACCGTTTCCCTGCCTCACGGCACTGGTAAAACCAAACGTGTGCTCGTATTCTGCACTCCTGACAAGGTTGAAGAAGCTAAAGCTGCAGGCGCAGACCACGTTGGTCTTGACGATTATATCCAGAAAGTTTCTGAAGGCTGGATGGATATCGACGTGATCATCGCTACGCCAAATGTAATGGCTCAATTGGGTAAAGTGGCCCGTGTACTCGGTCCACGTGGTTTGATGCCAAACCCAAAAACGGGTACGGTAACTACCGATATCGCCAATGCAGTAGCAGAAGTGAAAAAAGGTAAAATCGCTTTCCGTGTGGATAAGTTCGGGATCATTCACGCTTCTATCGGTCGCGTGTCATTCTCCCCTGAACAATTGGTCGACAATGCTTATGAGCTCGTTTCTACGTTGGTAAAAATGAAGCCATCTTCCGCCAAAGGCACTTATATGAAGACGGTTTCTGTAGCCAGCACTATGAGCCCTGGTATTGCCGTGGATCCAAAATCCATCAAGGTTTAAAGGTTTCTGATGGTTTATTCCATAAACCTATAAACCTATCAACTTCATCAACTCTCTCAACACTCACATTTCAACATATCTAGGAAATGACCAGAGAAGAAAAAACGGTAGCGATTGAGGAGCTCAAAGAAGAACTGGGAAATTCCCCATTCTTCTACCTCACCGATTCTTCGACGCTCACTGTTGCTAAGATCAACAAGTTCCGTCGGATGTGCTTCGAACAGGGTATCACGGTAAAAGTGGCTAAGAACACTTTGATCCAAAAAGCCCTCGAGAGCGAACCCGAATCAAAAGGCTATGCGGCGCTGTTCGGCAGCCTCCATGGCCCTACTACAATCCTCATCTCTTCGAACCCAAAAGCTCCGGCTAAATTGCTCGAAGAGTTCCGCAAAACCGAGGAACGTCCAATCCTGAAAGCAGCATACATTGATTCTTCCATTTACATCGGCGATGAGCAACTCGCAACACTGGTGAAAATGAAGAGCAAGGAAGAGATGATCGGCGAGATCATCGGTCTGTTGCAATCTCCTGGACGCCGCCTCGCAAGCCAGATTACCGCTTCCGGTTCCAAAGTGGCCGGTATCGTGAAAGCACTGGCAGAACGCGGATAAAAATGTGGTTAATGTGGTTAATGTGATTAATGTGGCTAATGCCACATTCCCCACATTCCCCACATTCCCCCACATTAATCATTGGCTTCCAAGTTCGCACCATACCCCCAAATTCCAACCACTGAAAACCTTTGTTTCCAACATTTTCGCAAACAACTTTTAAAATTCTACATCATGGCAGATTTGAAAGCACTAGCTGAAACGCTCGTGGGCCTTACGATTAAAGAAGCCAACGAATTGGCTGGTATCCTGAAAGATGATTACGGTATTGAGCCTGCTGCATCCGCAGTAGCTGTTGCTGCAGCTCCGGCTGGTGGCGGCGGTGGCGAAGCAGCTGCAGCTGAAAAGACCGAATTCGACGTTATTCTGAAAGACGCTGGCGCTAACAAGCTCAACGTGGTGAAAGAAGTGAAAAACCTCCTGGGTCTTGGCTTGAAAGAAGCTAAGGATCTCGTAGACGGTGCTCCAAGTGCACTGAAGAACGGTGTGAACAAAGCAGAAGCTGAGTCCATCAAAGCCGCTCTTGAAGGCGCTGGCGCTGTTGTCGAAGTCAAGTAAGGCTAGATTCCGGACTTACAGCACCTTCGGGTTATATTCCGGTGCTGTTGATCTGAATTCTTGACCTGCTTATTTCGATACTATGTTCGCTTCTCACTTAAAGTACAGATAGACAAACAGTTAGGCTTGGCACTCGCCCCCGCGGCGATGGTGCCAAGCCTCTTGTTGTCTATTCCAGTATCCTGGGTGAGATTTCAGATGGCTTTAGGTTGTATGTAGCTTTTCTCCAAGCTCGCAAACAATACTTTTCCCATCCACCCAAAACCAAAACAGCCGTTGCCAACCAGCATTTTTTGCAAAAAAATATGACCAATCAAGGCATCTCTATAGGGACTACCCAAAAAACAGGCGTTCAGGAACGTGTGAATTTTGGTAAAATTCGTCTCGCCGGTCACTACCCTGACCTCCTCGAAATCCAGTTGAAGTCATTCCAGGAATACTTCCAGTTGGAAACCACACCAGACAATCGTATCAACGAAGGTCTGTACCGTGTTTTCCAGGAAAATTTCCCCATCGCTGATGCAAGGAATATCTTTAACCTGGAATTCCTCGATTACTTCATTGACCCGCCTCGCTACACCATCGACGAGTGTATGCAGCGCGGTCTAACTTATTCCGTTCCGCTGAAGGCTAAATTGCGCCTCACCTGTAACGACCCCGAGCACATTGACTTCGAAACTAAAGTGCAGGATGTTTTCCTCGGAAATATCCCGTACATGACCCCAAAAGGGACTTTCGTGATCAATGGCGCCGAGCGCGTGATCGTGTCGCAATTACACCGCTCTCCAGGCGTGTTCTTCGGTCAGAGCTACCACCCAAATGGTACGAAGATCTATTCCGCCCGTGTGATCCCTTTCAAAGGAGCATGGATGGAATTCGCAACGGACATCAACCTGGTGATGTATGCGTACATCGACCGTAAAAAGAAGTTTCCTGTAACCACACTGCTGCGCGCCATCGGTTACGATACCGATAAAGCTATTCTTGACCTGTTCAACCTCGCCGATGAGGTAGCGGTGAACCGCGAGAATCTGGAAGCTTCTATCGGCCGTAAACTTGCTGCACGCGTACTTAAGTCCTGGACGGAAGACTTCGTGGATGAAGATACCGGTGAGGTGGTTTCCATCGCCCGTAATGAAATTATCCTGGAACGTGATGCCGTACTCGACGAAGAGAATATCGAACTGATTCTCGACGACGATACCAACGTTACGACCATTATCCTGCAACGCAAGGATGTAGAAGAGGATTTCTCCATCATCTACAATACCCTGACAAAAGATCCGACTTCCTCTGAAGTGGAAGCCGTGAACTATATCTACCGTCAGCTCCGCGGATCTGATCCACCGGATGACGAGACGGCTCGTGGTATCATCGACAAGCTGTTCTTCTCCGACAAGCGTTATAACCTTGGCGAAGTGGGCCGCTTCAAGATTAACCGTAAGCTGCAAACCAATATTGACGACAATAACCTGGTGTTGACCAAGGAAGATATTATCGCCATCGTGCGTTACATCGTTTCCCTGATCAATAGTAAGGCCGAAATTGACGACATTGACCACCTTTCCAACCGTCGCGTCCGCACGGTGGGTGAGCAGTTGTATGCGCAATTCGGTGTGGGTCTGGCCCGTATGGCGCGTACCATCCGCGAACGTATGAACGTGCGTGATAATGAGGTGTTCACGCCCATCGACCTGATCAATGCCCGTACCCTGTCGTCTGTGATCAACTCGTTCTTCGGAACAAGCCAGTTGTCGCAGTTCCTCGACCAAACCAACCCGCTGTCTGAAATCACGCACAAGCGTCGTATTTCTGCATTGGGACCTGGCGGTCTGTCGCGTGAACGCGCAGGCTTTGAGGTGCGCGACGTACACTACTCGCACTACGGTCGTCTTTGCACCATCGAAACGCCGGAAGGTCCGAACATCGGTCTGATCTCTACGCTCTGCACACACGCCAAGATCAATAAAATGGGCTTCCTCGAAACCCCTTACCGTCGTGTAAAAGACAGTAAGGTGGTGATGGAAGGCGATGTGGAATACCTGTCTGCAGAAGCTGAAGATAAAATGAAGATTGCACAGGCCAATACGCCGGTTGGCGAAGGCGGTGCATTCCTCAACGAACGCGTAAAAGCGCGTGAAAGCGGCGACTTCCCGATCCTCCACCCGGAAGATCTGGAATACATCGACGTAGCTCCGAACCAGATCGTGGGCGTGTCGGCATCTTTGATTCCGTTCCTGGAAAATGACGATGCTAACCGTGCACTCATGGGCTCGAACATGCAACGTCAGGCCGTTCCGCTCATCCGCCCGCACTCTCCGATCGTAGGTACAGGCCTCGAAGCGAAGGTAGCACGCGACTCCCGTATGCTGATCAACGCAGAAGGTTCCGGGGTTGTGGAATACGTGGATGCAAACGAGATCACCATTCTGTATGACCGCACGGAGGAAGATACCCTTGTATCTTTCGAAGATGCACGCAAAACATACACCCTCACCAAGTTCATGCGTACCAACCAGGGTACCTGCATCAACCTCAAGCCAATCGTTCGTCGCGGTCAGCGTGTGGAAGCAGGCGATATCCTTTGTGAAGGTTACGCTACCGAAAACGGTGAGCTGGCGCTTGGTCAGAACCTGAAAGTGGCCTTCATGCCATGGAAGGGTTACAACTTTGAGGATGCTATCGTATTGTCTGAGCGCGTAGTACAGGAAGACGTATTCTCTTCCATCCACATCGAGCACTTCGAACTGGATGTGCGCGATACCAAACTGGGTGAAGAAGAATTGACCATGGACATCCCTAACGTGAGCGAAGAAGCCACGAAGGACCTGGATGAAAATGGTATCATCCGTATCGGAGCATGGGCGAAAGAAGGTGATATTCTGATCGGTAAGATCACTCCGAAAGGGGAAACAGATCCAACTCCGGAAGAAAAACTCCTTCGCGCTATCTTCGGTGATAAAGCAGGCGACGTGAAAGATGCTTCCCTGAAAGTACCACCGAGCATCAACGGTGTGGTAATCGACAAACAGCTTTTTGCCCGTGCCAAAAAAGACAAGGTGCAGAAAGAGTCGGAAAAAGCACTGCTCGACAAGCTGGAAGATGAGCATTTAGTAGCACTGAACAAGCTGAAAACCATCCTGGTCGACAAGCTTCAGTTGCTCGTAAAAGACAAGACCACCAATGGTATCCGCAGTATTTACGGTGAAGAAATGGTAGCAAAAGGCTCCAAGCTTTCCGTACAGACCCTGCGTGATGTGATTAAATACGACGAAGTTGATTACCTCAACTGGACGAGCGACAAGCATACCAACCACCTCATTTCCCGCCTGCTGCACAACTACAGCATCAAGGTGAACGAAGAAGTGGGTCGTTACAAGCGCGAAAAATTCAATATCAGCATCGGTGATGAATTGCCTGCTGGTGTATTGAAACTGGCTAAAGTATACATCGCCAAGAAGCGTAAGCTGAAAGTGGGCGATAAGCTTGCCGGTCGCCACGGTAACAAAGGTATTGTGAGCCGTATCGTACGTATGGAAGACATGCCGTTCCTGGAAGATGGCACAGCTGTAGACGTAGTACTGAACCCACTGGGCGTACCTTCCCGTATGAACCTGGGTCAGATCTTCGAAACAGTTCTGGGCTGGGCTGGTCAGAAAATGGGTATGAAGTTCGCCACTCCAATCTTTGACGGAGCTAAAACCGACGAGATCGGCGAATGGATCCAGAAAGCTGGCTTGCCTGATCTGGGTCAAACCTTTTTGCACGATGGAGAAACGGGCGACCGTTTCCACCAGAAGGCTACGGTAGGTGTGATCTACATGCTCAAACTGTCGCACATGGTAGACGACAAGATGCACGCACGTTCCATCGGACCATACTCGCTCATCACGCAACAGCCGCTGGGTGGTAAAGCTCAGTTTGGTGGTCAGCGCTTTGGTGAGATGGAGGTTTGGGCACTTGAAGCTTACGGTGCATCCAATATCCTGCAAGAGCTGCTTACCTTCAAATCGGACGATATCCAAGGCCGTGCGAAGGCTTATGAAGCCATTGTTAAGGGTGATAACCTGCCTGATGCAAACATTCCGGAATCCTTCAACGTATTGGTGCACGAATTACGCGGCCTTGCGTTGGATGTGAAATTTGAATAAAAGGTACAGGATGTTGGATTTTTTCTTTTTAAAGTGAGACTCTCACTTTAAAAAGAAAAAATCCAACTCAACGCATACAAAATGTCTTTCAACCTCCGTAAATCGTTCAACCTTTTCAAGTTTTACACAAAGCTTTATTTGGCAGGAACGTATTTCACGCTCTTTGAAAAAACGTATAAAGTAGAAGGTCTTGATCTGGTTATTCCGTTCCACTTAACGGATATCAAGTTTAGAGGACAGTTTCCGATCAACTTCTACGAAAAACAGGAACGGCGTTATTTGAAGCAATTTTTGCCCAAAAATTCCACTGTGCTGGAACTGGGCGCTTGTTTGGGCGTGGTTTCCTGCATCACAAACCGGCTTCTGGATCATCCGGAGCGTCATGTGGTGGTAGAGGCCAACCCAAATGTGATTCCCACGATTGAGGAGAACAAAGCGCGCAACCAATGCAAGTTTCATATTGAACATTGCATGTTGTCCAGCAAGCCGGAGAATACGTTTTTCATTGGGAAGAATATTCTGACCAGCAGCAACATTCGCCAAAGCACGGAACAGATTACCGTTGCCGGCAAAACGATTGGGCAACTGGAGCAGCAATATGACCTGAAGTTCGATGTACTGATCATGGATATCGAAGGAGGCGAACTGGGGGTTTTGCGTGAAAACCGCGATAAGTTGAAAGAGCTCAGCGTGGTGTTCATGGAAATTCACCCGCATCCTGAAGTCCTGTCGGCTGAAAATGTGGCAGAATGTCTGTCGATTCTGGAAGCTGCGGGATTAGAAAAAAAAGTAGATGACGCCAATTTTTGGGTATTTGTTCGTCCAAAAACGGCATAAGAGGGAAATAAGCACACATGACCGATATTATTTCGACCTGGATTTATCTGGATAGTCCGGAAGAACGTTCTGAATATCCACAGGTGGGGCAACAATCGCACCTGTTTGAGTTTCAGAAAACCTATTGGAAGTGTATTGCGGTGTTTTATGCCTGCAGCGTTCATTTCAATCCGGGTAAACGGCATATACTGTTTACCAACAAACCGGAATCCGAATTGCCGGATATTGACGGTCTGGATTTGAGAGCACTGCTGGGCGGGTTGAATGTGGAAGTGGTAACATTTCCCATGACCTGGCAAACACCACCCGGTTATTACCCTAAATGGCGCAACCAGTTCTTTGTTTTTGATATTTTCCGATACTTCGAGGATCACTTTGCAGACTCAAAAACTGCATTTGTGCTGCTCGATTCGGACTGCATCATCCGGCATTCCCTGGATGAATTGTTCGCACAAATCCGGCAAAATGGCGTCATGGTGTTGCCTATTCCTTTTGAGGAAGACCACGACATCAACGGCATTACCCGGAAAGACATGCGGACTATTTATGCAGAACTGGATGGGAAAGATCCCGGCTTTAATCCGGTGTATTACGGCGGAGAGTTTTTCGCTGCTACACTGGAAAATGTAAAACGGGTCAACGAAATGTTCCCGCCGGTTTGGAATACCATGATGCAACGATTTAAGGAAGGGAAAAAGAAATTCCATTACGAGGGCCCAACCCTGAGCTATCTCTACTACCGGATAGGTAAATTCGGTACAGCAGAGCGGTTCATTAAAAGGATTTGGACCTCAGTGAAATTCTCCAACGTGGAAGCCCGGGATTTTGACCTGCATATCTGGCACGTGCCGGCAGAGAAAAAAGAAGGCATTGCCCTGTTGTTGAACAAAATCGTAACCGGAACTTTTTTCCAGAAAGATGATCAGGCGATTGTGAAAGAAATGGGTGGCTATCTGGGGATACCCAAACGCACCAAATACTTGAATGTCAAGCATTTTCTTAAACATACGCTGTTATATAAATGGATCTCCAAGTGACAGTGAAAACCACCTGACCGTTCACCGCAGGCCTTAACCAGCCTGCTGAAAAGGGTCAGCCAACTCGAAATATTGAACGCTCTACAATATGCCTTTTAAAAAGAAGAGTAACAAAACTGATCAGGGTTTCGACAGCATAACCATTGCCCTCGCAAGCCCGGATGAAATTCTTGAGCGCAGCTATGGCGAAGTGCTCAAGCCAGAGACCATTAACTACCGCTCCTATAAACCGGAGCGCGACGGCCTCTTCTGCGAACGCATTTTTGGTCCGGTAAAGGACTACGAATGTTACTGCGGTAAATACAAACGCATACGCTATAAAGGCATCGTATGCGACCGTTGCGGTGTAGAAGTAACCGAAAAGAAGGTGCGTCGCGAGCGTATGGGCCACATCCGCCTGGTGGTTCCTGTGGTGCACATCTGGTTCTTCAAAAGTTTGCCGAACAAAATCGGTTACATCCTGGGCCTGTCTTCCAAGAAATTGGAAAGCGTGATCTACTACGAACGTTACGTGGTGATCCAGCCAGGGGTAAAAGAGTCAGAAGGCATTCCAAAAATGCACCTGCTCACCGAAGAAGAATACCTGGAAATCCTGGAAACACTTCCAAAGGATAACCAAAGCCTGGACAACTCCAACCCCGACAAGTTCATCGCTATGATGGGCGCAGAAGCGGTATTCACCCTGCTGAGCACCCTGAACCTCGATGACCTTTCAGCGCAACTGCGCCATGATGCGCATGCGGAGACCAGCATGGCTAAAAAAACCGAGGCGAACAAACGCCTTCGTGTGGTGGAAGCTTTCCGCGATGGCCTGGAGCAATCCGGCCAGCGTCCGGAGTGGACCATCATTCAATACCTGCCGGTAGTTCCGCCAGAACTTCGCCCATTGGTGCCGTTGGACGGCGGTCGTTTCGCGTCTTCTGACCTGAATGACCTGTACCGTCGTGTGATCATCCGTAACAACCGCTTGAAGCGTCTGTTGGAGATCAAAGCGCCAGAGGTGATCCTGCGTAACGAAAAGCGTATGTTGCAGGAAGCGGTTGACTCTCTGTTCGACAACTCCCGTAAGTCTAACGCTGTTAAGGCAGAAGGCGGTCGTGCCCTGAAATCCCTTTCCGATATCCTGAAAGGTAAGCAAGGTCGTTTCCGTCAGAACCTGCTCGGTAAGCGTGTAGACTACTCCGGTCGTTCCGTAATCGTGGTGGGTCCAACCCTCAAATTGCACGAGTGCGGTATTCCAAAGGCCATGGCGGCAGAGCTGTTCAAGCCGTTCATTATCCGTAAGCTCATTGAGCGGGGCATCGTTAAAACGGTGAAATCTGCTAAAAAACTCGTGGATCGCAAGGATCAGGTGATCTGGGAAATCCTCGAGAATATCCTCCGCGGTCACCCGGTAATGTTGAACCGCGCCCCAACGCTGCACCGTTTGTCTATCCAGGCATTCCAGCCGCGCATTATTGAGGGCAAGGCTATTCAGCTGCACCCGCTCGTTTGTACGGCCTTTAACGCCGACTTTGACGGTGACCAGATGGCGGTACACGTACCGCTGAGCCAGGCTGCTATCCTGGAAGCTCAGGTGTTGATGCTCTCCAGCCACAACATGCTGAACCCACAGGACGGATCTCCGATCACCCTGCCTTCTCAGGACATGGTATTGGGTCTGTACTACCTTACCAAAGAACGTAAAAGCATCGAAGGGGCGCCGGTTATCGGCGAAGGCCGCCGCTTCTACTCTGCAGAAGAAGTGGGTATTGCCTACAATGAAGGTCAGCTCGACCTGCACGCTGCCGTTGAGTGCCGTGTGCCGGTGGAAGAGGATGGCCAGATCGTGATGCGCCGTCTGAAAACTACGGTTGGTCGGGTGTTGTTCAACCAGGCTGTTCCGCAAGGCGTGCCTTACATCAACGAACTGCTCACCAAGCGTAACCTGAAAGGCATTATCAGCGGCATTTTGGCGCGCACCAGCTTCAAACAAACCGCTGAATTCCTGGATGGTATCAAAGAACTCGGTTTCGGTTGGGCCTTCAAAGCGGGTCTTTCCTTTAACCTGGGTGACCTGTTGATCCCGGATCTGAAGCGCAAAGCACTGGAAGCGGCACAAACAGAAGTAGACGAGGTGTGGGACAACTATAACATGGGTCTTATCACCTACAACGAACGATACAACCAGATCATCGACAAGTGGACGTTTGCGGATAACCGCATCACGGACCAGTTGATGAAAGAGTTGAGCAGCCACAAACAGGGTTTCAACTCTGTATTCATGATGCTCGACTCCGGTGCGCGTGGTTCCAAACAGCAGATCAAGCAGTTGTGCGGTCTTCGTGGTCTGATGGCCAAGCCGCGGAAATCAGGCGATACCGGCGGTGCGATCATCGAAAACCCGATCCTTTCCAACTTCCTGGAGGGTCTGTCAGTACAAGAATTCTTTATCTCCACGCACGGCGCCCGTAAAGGTCTTGCGGATACGGCTCTGAAAACGGCCGACGCCGGTTACCTCACGCGTCGTCTGGTAGACGTAGCACAGGATGTGGTAATCCGTGAGGTGGATTGCAATACGCTCCGCGGTCTGGATACTACAGCGTTCAAAGAAGGTGAGAAAGTCATTGTGAACCTGAAAGACCGGATCAAGGGTCGTTACAGCCTTCACGATGTATATCACCCCGATTCGGAAAAACTCCTGGTTGCTGCCGGCGATTACATCACAGACGATATCGCAGCCGAGATTGAAACAGCTGATATTGAAGCTGTAACCATTCGTTCCGTACTCACTTGCGAGAGCCGTCATGGTGTTTGCGCCAAGTGTTATGGCAAGAACCTGGCAACAGGCCGTATTGCCGAAATGGGCGATGCAGTAGGTATTATTGCCGCACAGTCCATTGGTGAACCTGGAACGCAGCTGACCCTTCGTACCTTCCACACGGGTGGTACGGCTATGTTGTCGCAAACAGAAAACAGCATCACGGCTCGTACAAACGGTTTGCTGGAGTTCGACTCCATCCGTACGGTTGACGGTACCGATTCTGACGGCAATCCGGTGCAGGTGGTCGTATCCCGTACGGGTGAGATCCGCATGGTGGACCAGAAAAACGGTCGCGTACTGGCCAACAACTACATCCCTTACGGCTCCTTCCTCTTCGTAAAAGAAGGTCAGGAAGTACAGCGTGGCGACAAGATTTGCGAATGGGATCCGTTCAACGCCGTGATCGTGTCTGACTTTACCGGTGTGATTCGCTACAACAACCTCGAAGAGGGCGTGAACTACCGAATGGACCGCGATGATCAGACCGGTTTTGCCGAGAAGATCGTTATTGAAAGTAAGAACAAGAAGAAGATCCCGTCATTGACGGTATTGAATGCCAAAACGGGCGAGGAGCTGAAAAACTTCTCACTGCCGGTAGGCGCTTATATCACGGTGGAAGACAACGACGAAGTGAAGTCTGGTCAGCAAATCGTGAAAATCCCGCGTAAACTGGGTAAGATTGCCGATATCACGGGTGGTCTGCCGCGTGTAACCGAGTTGTTCGAGGCACGTACGCCTTCCAACCCGGCAATTGTGGCGGAAATTGACGGTGTAATCACCTTCGGTGGCATCAAGCGTGGCAACCGCGAGGCCTTCATCAAGGCTAAGGACGGTCAGGAGCGCAAGTACATGGTTCCGCTTACCAAGCACGTTCTGGTGCAGCACGAAGACTTTGTGCGTTCCGGTACGGCCTTGACAGAGGGTACGATCTCCGTGAAAGACATCCTGGCTATCCGTGGCCCGTTTGCCGCTTCTCAGTACCTCGTGAACGGCGTACAGGAAGTATACCGGGCACAGGGTATCAACATCAACGACAAGCACCTTGAGGTGA